>NZ_HG916852.1:3615000-3725000 GCF_000577275.2 Rhizobium favelukesii | reverse complement strand
GACGCGGTTCCAGGAAATAGCTCCACCGTATAGACCGTACCCGAAACCGACACAGGTGGTCAGGTAGAGTATACCAAGGCGCTTGAGAGAACTATGTTGAAGGAACTCGGCAAATTGCACGCGTAACTTCGGAAGAAGCGTGACCCCATGATACGCAAGTATGGTGGGGTGGCACAGACCAGGGGGTAGCGACTGTTTATCAAAAACACAGGGCTCTGCGAAGTCGCAAGACGACGTATAGGGTCTGACGCCTGCCCGGTGCTGGAAGGTTAAGAGGAGAGGTGCAAGCTTTGAATCGAAGCCCCAGTAAACGGCGGCCGTAACTATAACGGTCCTAAGGTAGCGAAATTCCTTGTCGGGTAAGTTCCGACCTGCACGAATGGCGTAACGACTTCCCCGCTGTCTCCAACATAGACTCAGTGAAATTGAATTCCCCGTGAAGATGCGGGGTTCCTGCGGTCAGACGGAAAGACCCCGTGCACCTTTACTATAGCTTTACACTGGCATTCGTGTCGGCATGTGTAGGATAGGTGGTAGGCTTTGAAGCGGGGACGCCAGTTTCCGTGGAGCCATCCTTGAAATACCACCCTTATCGTCATGGATGTCTAACCGCGGTCCGTTATCCGGATCCGGGACAGTGTATGGTGGGTAGTTTGACTGGGGCGGTCGCCTCCGAAAGAGTAACGGAGGCGCGCGATGGTGGGCTCAGACCGGTCGGAAATCGGTCGTCGAGTGCAATGGCATAAGCCCGCCTGACTGCGAGACTGACAAGTCGAGCAGAGACGAAAGTCGGTCATAGTGATCCGGTGGTCCCGCGTGGAAGGGCCATCGCTCAACGGATAAAAGGTACGCCGGGGATAACAGGCTGATGACCCCCAAGAGTCCATATCGACGGGGTTGTTTGGCACCTCGATGTCGGCTCATCGCATCCTGGGGCTGGAGCAGGTCCCAAGGGTTTGGCTGTTCGCCAATTAAAGCGGTACGTGAGCTGGGTTCAGAACGTCGTGAGACAGTTCGGTCCCTATCTGCCGTGGGTGTAGGAATATTGACAGGATCTGTCCCTAGTACGAGAGGACCGGGATGGACATATCTCTGGTGGACCTGTTGTCCTGCCAAGGGCATAGCAGGGTAGCTACATATGGAATGGATAACCGCTGAAGGCATCTAAGCGGGAAACCAACCTGAAAACGAGTATTCCCTATCAGAGCCGTGGAAGACGACCACGTTGATAGGCCGGGTGTGGAAGCGCAGCAATGTGTGAAGCTTACCGGTACTAATAGCTCGATTGGCTTGATCGTTCTCATTGACCATGCTCATCACAGGGCGAATGCAAAGCATTCGTCCCGACCCCGGCAAGCGCAAGGCGCTTGTCCGCTCAAGGTGATGTTAAGACGTGTTCACCCGGCGAACATCAAATGTTCGCCCGGAAAAAAGAGGTCGCAAGACCTCTGCCAGCTTCTCAATTGTTGCGCTTCGCTGACCTGGTGGTCATGGCGGGGCGGCTGCACCCGTTCCCATTCCGAACACGGCCGTGAAACGCCCCAGCGCCTATGGTACTTCGTCTTAAGACGCGGGAGAGTCGGTCGCTGCCAGGTCTGCTAAACGCAACATACAATCTTCTCATCACAACAAACGGCCCAAGCCGAAAACAAAGGGCCGCCCAAAGCGGTCCTTTCCGCTTTGAACACCATAACGCAGAGCGTATACTTCCGGGGACAACGTCCCCTTGGCGCGGGGTGGAGCAGCCCGGTAGCTCGTCAGGCTCATAACCTGAAGGCCGCAGGTTCAAATCCTGCCCCCGCAACCAAATCTTCCCAACCAACCAAAATAACCAGACCCAGGTATCCCGCGGCTGTCGATCACCTCGCCTCCCAGACTTTGCGCCAGGCTGCGAACTCCGAAGGCCGGATCTGATAGCGCGCGAAATTGCCTTCATGCAGTCCCGTCAACTCGGCTTCGGTAATCTCGACGAAGCGCTCACGGTCAACGGGATCGAGCCTTTCGGCCGCCCAAGCTGCGATGCGCGCGGCGGCCTGCTTGCGTCTGGTGCGCCCACGGATGAGGTCAGCGACGAGTTCGCGCAGTTCGGCGCGATAGCGAAGTCTGAACGGATCGGGCTCGCCCAGCGACTGGCGAATAGCGACGTAACGCGCCGCCGAGCGCTCATAGGCCCATAGAAAAAGGTCTTTGAGGAGATCAATCTGATTCAACTCGTAAACCCCGAGCACTGCCTCTGTATACACCCGTCGCGGCACATCGGCGAAGGAGAGCGGCGAAAGGTTATTCTTGATGAGTGGGATGTTCGCGGCAAGGCGGGACACGCGCTTATTTACATCATCGAAGGGCTGAAGATAGGGCAATTGCACCATGATGAAGAAGGCTTGCTCGAACGGGTCGACGATGGCGTCGGCCGTGGCCAAGATCTGATCGAAGTATTCCTCGATGAGCTGCGGCACTTCCAGAGGATGGAAAGCGGACCGCTCGATCCCGACCGCGATGTAGCGCAACCTTCCAGCGGCTGACGGATCGACAAGCAGGTTATTGGCCAGCAGACCGTGTAGATTGAGGATCGTGTAGCGGTTGAAGCCGATGTCATCGGCTGCACTGACCAGGAACTCAATTGCGTCCTTGTGGTTGAGGATCATCTGCGCTTCGAGATGCGCTCGGCCCACGGCTTCTTCACCGAACTCAATGAGGCGCTTGGTGTCGAGTAGCGAATAGGTATTGCCCTCAAGCCGGCTGGAATTCCAGGCGAGATCGATGAGGAGCCTGCTCAGGATGTGCTTGACGTAGGTTCCCGCCGGCTGCTCTGCAATCTGCGGCCGCCCAACCGACGTCAGATGAAGGCGCTCGGACGCGGTCAAATAGAAGGTGATGTTCGGGCGGTAGCTGTTGAGAAAGTCGCGATTGTAACCGACTGGTCTGCGGGCTTGGGGCGATT
The DNA here is from genome assembly GCF_000577275.2 of Rhizobium favelukesii. Classification (NCBI taxonomy): domain Bacteria; kingdom Pseudomonadati; phylum Pseudomonadota; class Alphaproteobacteria; order Hyphomicrobiales; family Rhizobiaceae; genus Rhizobium; species Rhizobium favelukesii. The sequence continues at coordinate 3,722,059 of NZ_HG916852.1, read as the reverse complement.
GTCGGACATAGTCGCGCATCGATTTTGCGGCATCGGAAAGCGCACTGTCGAGAACCCGATCCTCGCCAGATGATGAAGGGGGCGAAGCGACGTCAGGCAGACGGTATTTTGCCCAACGGCCGTCGCCCTCCATAATCAGGCGATTGTCGGATACCAGTCGCTTCAGGCGATATTGTAGCGTGCGTTGAGGGATAGGCGCTTGTAGGGCGCGGAGAATCTCTGATGCTGGGATGGCGCCTGTATGTTGCCTTACGATCTCCTCGATCGCAGCCAATGCATCGTCCGGGATTTGGTTCGCCACGATTCGTTGTTTTTCCTGCGCCTAGTGGGATATGCGCAAGAATGCCGATGTACGCGCAAATATCAAGTCTATGCGCAATAATTGTTGCGACCGTGTGGCACGGAGTACGCTTGTCGACCTCGACATGATAATCGGGATGGACCTTGGCGATCTTCCATTCAGCATATTCAAAGGTGTTGCAGGCAGCTTGAGCTGGTTGCGTTCAACCTCATCGAACCATGCACGCTGTGATTTCCCATACCGGCGCATCGTTCGGTTGTTGAGGTCCTCGATCAAAGCGCTCATCCGGAAGAAACGGTCGTTTTGAAGTTTGGCCAGGACCCATCTCTCGATTAAAACCGCCTTCGGTCGATGCTTTATCCCGAGGACGTTCGGGCCGTGCTGGAACCACTGTTGCAAGGCCGCCAGCTGCAGGTTCCCGCATGCCGCGGTGGCTCCCAGCGGTGGCCAGCGGCAATCATCTTGTCGGCGGTTGCGTTCTGAGGCAAAATGATCCATCGGAGTTGTGGCCTCCCCTCGGGACTAGGGTGATTTTCCAGTGCGACTGGAGTTGGCGAGGCGGGCTTCATACGATGCAGCGTTGGTGCGGGGTACGGCCAGAGTGGAAACGCCGGGGGCTGTGTTGGTGCTGGGGGACGCGCGAGGATGTTACTTCAGATTGTCACGGGCACTGGCGTGCTGCTTGCCACGATCTTTATTCACGGCATGGCGGTTATGCTGCTGTTCCGGATAGGACGAGGTCCCCTTACCGGCACGCGGAAACTGTCCGGCTACGCCCGATTGGGCATCAGTTACTTTTTTGTCACCGGCTTTGTAATCGCTCACATGATCGAGATCATGTTGTGGGCCACGGTGTATCGGCTAGGAGGACGCCTGTATTTCTCGGCGATTACCTTCGCCACGATCGGCTATGGCGACATCACGCTATCCAACGAATGGCAGCTCGCCAGTGCCATCGAAGGTGTAAACGGAATCCTGCTGTTCGGCTGGACTACGGCATTTCTTTTCAAGGTCTCGGAACTGTGGTCCTCCCGGCGGGATGCGGATCAAAACATCGCACAACCGTGAAACAAGGACTTGCGGTGCGAGACGGGCCCCCGGTGCACGGGACCGACGTACGCAACCATCAGCGCTGTCCCTTGCAGAACGGGGCTTCGCCGACTTCTGATCAAACCAGGAGGTGCTGTTATGCAGGAATTGCGTGTTGAAGGCGGGCGACACCAGCAGCTCATAGAGGCAGCTCTCGCCTTGCTGCTTGTGTCCATGCTGACCGTCGCGAGCTTCTGGGTATTGTTAGCCTTTGTCGGTGTCCTCACCTATGCGGTGATCCTTGCCACCGCCACTGCCGGGCTGTTTGATCGAATAGTCGAGCTGCTGAACGGAAGGCGTCGCCTGGCCGCCGTGTTGTTCGGCGTGGCCGCCGTGACGATCATCATCGTGCCGTTGATCTATCTCTGTTCCGCTGTTGCTGACTATCTGAGTGTCGCCGAGGCGTGGCTAAGCACGGCGGGCACTCGCGGAATCCCCAACCTTCCCGAGTGGATTGCGGGACTTCCGCTGGTCGGAAACAAGGTATCGGCGGCATGGCAGGAACTGCAGCGCGAGGGCCTGGTGTTGATGCAGCGCTACCAAACCCAGCTTGCTGCCGCAGGGCGCTGGCTCATCAATCTGGGTGCGGGTCTTCTGGTGGCCGTCCTTGAAATCTTCGTGGGCGTCATCATAGCCGCGGTACTTCATGCGTCGCGCACCTGGGTGCTGCGGTTTGTCTCCGCCATCATGTTGCGCATAGTTGGACCGAAGGGGCCAGAACTGCTGAATGCCGCGGGAAGGGCCATAAGCGGCGTTGCGATCGGCGTCATTGGAACGGCTCTGCTCGAGGGAGTGCTGGCCTGGATCGGCTTCGCAATCGCCGGCGTTCCAGGAGCCATCGCCTTGGCCGCAGCGACGTTTTTTCTGGCCGTTATCCAGATTGGACCGCTTCTGGTCTGGCTGCCGGTAGCGATCTGGCTGGGTTCCGAGGGGCAGACCGGCTGGGCCATCTTCACCGCTGCATGGGGGATCATTCTACTCATGGGAGCAGACAATATCGTGAAGCCCATGCTGATTGCGCGCAGCGGGCAGTTACCGATGCTCGTGCTTTTCATGGGAGTGATCGGGGGTCTGGCAGCCTGGGGCTTTACCGGCATGTTCATCGGCGCGACGACGCTGGCCGTGCTCTGGACCGTGTTGCAGACTTGGCTCGGCACCAAGGAGGAGCAGGCAGCGGTCACCTGAGTGTGTGCTTCAGCTTGATGCTGCTGTTTGGGTCGCTGTTGCCTGCAGAACCTCTGGGCCGTCCGGAGTCGGTCTGGCGGGTACGGACGGCTCACCCTCAAATGGAACCTTTGAAGAGGCCAGGCGCGTCATTTGGCATGACTTTCTCGTGTTTCCGATTGCGGCCAGAAGATTACCGCCATCAGCACCGTGTAGATCAGCGCCGCGCCGACGTAGACAATGCGGGTCGCGAAGGATTCAGCGGCGCCGCCGGGCACCGGCGACACGCCGAGCCCGAACAGGATCAGGAACGTCGTGAGAGCGCCGGCGTACATCTTGGCATCTTTCAACCGGCCCGCAGCGCGCCCGCCCAGGATCAGCGTCACCACGAGGACGATGAGAAAGATCGACAACAGGCTTGGGCGCAGAGTGAGGATGGTGTAGGCGATGGATGCCAGTATCCCTCCTGACAGGTTGATGATCACAAGCCCGAGTGCCATTCGGCTGCTCGCAGCGGCATCGAACTGGCCGAGCAGCGAGGCGACGGTGATGGGGATGACGAGCGCTGCAGACAGTTGATCGTTGATCAGGCAGACCGCGACCGCCCCCAGCAGTATTGCCGTGTTCGCCAGAGCTCGCAGATAGGAAGGAGGTCTGACTGTTGCCGAAGAAGCCGCCGCGATGCGCGTCGTATGGGGCTCCGGGATCACCGCATGGGCAAGCCACATCAGAAGCGTGCCGCCGAGGATGCCGGTCACAAGGATCGACAGGATTGAATTCGCAAGGTCCTTGTTCAGGATTCCGATCAATGGAACCATAATTGCGACGACCTGCACAAGAAAGATCGCGGGCCCCCCGGTGCCCGCCGCCTGGGCCGCGAAACAGAAGAAGTAGATCAGCGCCAGCAGGATCAGGAACGTCGAAGGGCGATCGCCGAACAGATTCGTCAAGACCATCATGCCGATCCCCGTGAACAGGATCAGCAACGCGGCGCCCAATGTCTTGCCTAGCGGCAGCGGACCGGAGCTACCCAACAGGAACTGCGCGGCAAAAATAGGCACGAGGAACGGCACGATGGCACCGAGCGACACAGCGGAAGTAAATCCCAAGGAGACCGCAAACGCCACCCGCAGTCCCTTTCGACGCTGCTCGGCAGACGGATCGTCGCGGTCATCCCACATAGGTCAGCACCGATATGATGCGGATCCGCAGCCAGCCCCAGGCATTGGTGACCGGATGATCGCCGGTGTAGATGACGACGGTCGCCTGCGAGCCATATCGCACGCCCTTTGGCCGTTCTGCGTCCATGACCAGGCGAACCGGAAAGCGCTGTGCCTCCTGGACCCAGCCGGTGTCGGTCCGGATCGTCGGCAGGCCGGTGTTCGGGTCAGTTCCGCCGCCGCCCTGCTGAGACACGCCGAGGCCGATGCTTTCGACCTTGGCAGGAAAGAGCCTTCCAGGGAGCGCATCGAAGAGCAGCTCGGCCCGATTGCCGACGGCGACATTCTCCAGGCTGTTCTCCTTGAAGGCGGCGGCAATCCAGATCGTCCCGACATCGATAAATGTCATGGCCGGCTGGCCGACGCTCACGACCTTGCCGATGGAAAGCTGCAGGTTGGTGACGACGCCGGCCGATGGCGCGTGAATGGTCGTTCGAACCAAGTCCAGCTGGGCAGCCTCCAGCGCCGCAAGCGCTTCCCGGAGCTGTGGGTTGTCGTTGCCTGTCGGGCCGAGCTCTTCCTTGGCCTTGGCGAGATCGGCCTCCGCACCGGTCACCGCGGCCTCCGCCTGCTCGTAAGCGGATTTTGCCGTGTCATATCTTGCCTTGGAGAACACGCCCCGCTTGACCAGTTCAGTAGCCCGCGCGTACTGGTCACGCAGGTTGTCCCGATCCGCCTCCATTTCCACCAGCTTGGCCTGGGCGGCGTCCACCGTCGCAGTGGAAGCGCCGAGGGTCTGACCCACAAGCGCCAGATTGGCCTCCGCTTGGGCGACAGCAATTTGATAGGTGCTGGGATCGATGCGGAAAAGCACCTGATCGGCTTCGGCCAGCGAGTTGTCGTCGACATTGACCTCTATGACACGGCCCGTCACCTCAGGCGCTATCCCCACGACATAGGCCTGAACCTGCGCCTGCGACGTGGAGGGTGTACGCCGCTCCATGAAGACGGACAGCACAAACAGGACGAGCGCCAAGAGCACTATGATAAGCGCCGTTCGGCGCAACGGATTGCGGCCGGCGACGACAGCTGCAGGCTGGGTTGAATCCACGGCTCTTCCCCCCGGAAAGACGCTATTCATCGACTCCACGGCCTGCAGTGGCATACCGGAAGCCGAACTGGACCAAGCCCGATATTACACCTTACCGGCAGAGATGTCGTCCGAATAGACGATGCGGGTGCTGCGGCATTCTGAATCCCTGAATGCGTGAACCAGAGCATCGCCCCGGCACTATGGCAGGGGCATCTTAACGGCACCGCCGGCGCCGCGAAAGAGCTGCTTCGTCTCGCTGCCAAGCGTCTATCGCAAGTGCCTAGTCCTCGCCACGAACAGACAGGATGCAAGGCAAGCGCTCAACGACTATTGCAGGCGCTGGGGGCATCGCGTGGCGGTTCGCCAATGCCAAGGCGCGCGGGGAGTTCGGCGCGGACGCCGAGGGCCACGGCTCGACAAGCGGTTCCAGATTTTGCAAGCCTCTGTGCAATCAAGCCCCCGCAACCAAATCTTCCCAAGTAACCAAAATAACCAGACCCAGATGTGCTGGCGATCCTAGCGCATCCGTCGTGCGGACCATAGCTGAGGGGTGAGGAGGAAAAGGGCATTGATCCAGTGAACCAATGACCCGACGAACCGTTCAAATTCGGCCCCCGAAACGAACAAACAGCCCGCACAAGCCGGGCTTCTTAGGCACAACAGCACTCAGCGACCGATCGGGCACCATCGCGGCGACGTCCTCGCCATCGAGGCTTTTCCATAAAGCCGCGCATGTCGTCGTGTTCCCGAAGAAGTCGAAGCGGATTCCAGGATTTTCCGGTGCCTCCGACACAGGGCTTCGACGGGCAATAGAGGCATGTCACCCCCGAAGCTCGTAAAGCTCCGTCTGCCCTGTTCGACCTCTGACGCTGACCGTTCCGATGGAGATGAAATTGAAGCTCTCTTCAACCGCGTCGCGGATCGCGCTGCTCACCAGGATCGAAGTTCCATAGTCACGGTTCAGGCCCTCTAGCCGCGAGGCGATGTTTACCGTGTCTCCGATGGCGGTATATTGGCGGCGGCTCTCGGCGCCGACGCTCCCCACAACGGCCGGGCCGGTGTGAAGGCCGAAGCGGGTGATGAGTTCGGGGCGACCGGCGGCATTATTAGCCGCGTTCATCGCATCGACGGCCGCCTTCACCGACAAGGCACAGCGGCAGGCGTTTTCGACATGTCGCTCGTCGTGAACGGGTGCGTTCCACATCGCAAAAATGGAGTCTCCGATGTATTGGACGATGGTGCCGCCGTGGCGCTCGACGATCATGTTGAGGGTTTCGAAATAGGTGGAGAGCAGGGCGACGACCTCTTCGGGGGAATGCCGCTCGGAAATGGTCGTGAACTCGCGGATGTCGGTGAAGAGAACGGTGATCTCCTGCCTGGAGGCAGAGCCTATGGCGGACTGGCCGGCGATGACGATCCGGCGCACGAGTTCGCGCGGCACGTAGAGCGAGAACGTCCGGATGGCATCGCGGGCCGAGCCCAGCGCCTTCGCGAGCGCGTTGACCTCGGATATCCAGGAGCGTGAGACGCGGCTCTGCTTGAATTCCAGATTGCCCAATTGCCTTGCCTCGTCGGCCAATGCATAGAGCGACCGGCTGATCAATCGGGAGATGATGATCGCGGCAATCGCGCCTGCTGCCAGGAAGGCAGCGGCGGCGGCAAGGTTGCGCCTCAGCGTGCGCTCGACAGGCCCGATGAGCTCGTCGAGTGGTGCGGCGATGATGACCGTATATTCTTTCAGCAAACCGGCTATTTCCGCATGGAAGGTTTGAGCGAGGTACTCGCGGCCATTCACCGCAAAGTGGACGACCTCGCCATCCGGCACGCGACTGTCTTGTGCCAAGTTCGTGACCGCTGGAATGGCGGAATCTGCGTCTACCGCGTCTGCGGCCGACAGCACCATCCCACGGCGGATGCGATCGCGCAGTTTCGTCATGACTGCCGGGTCGGAGTGTACGATCAGGCGGCCTGTGTTGTCGAACACATAGCCATGCGCCTGTTTCGAGACCGTGCCGATATCGACAACCTCCCCCAGGCTCACAAGCATCACATCGACGCCGATCACGACTCGATCCTGCCCGACGGCGGGCGTAGCGAACGTCAGGGTGAGGTAGTTGGTCGCGGCTGAGATGTAGGGGCCGACCGAGGTCGTCCGTCCCTCGGAGAGCGCAGCCTTGTACCAAGGCCGAAAGCGTGGATCGAAGACATCGTCGCGGTCGGCACGCCGAGCGAGAGGGCGAGCGTCCTTATCGAAGAAGGTCCACGTCGTCACTGGAATGCCGATGACCTTGGTGATCGTGCGAACGGCGAATGCGGCTCCGGAAGGGGCGTTCAAGGTGTCGCGCCAGGCGGGATTTGTGCCAATGCTGATGGCTTGTACATAGGTCCCATCGGCATAACCGGCATAGATTCCGTCGATGCGGAAAGACGACTTCAGTAGCCGCAGCAGGAGATTGTGCTTCGCCAGCAGGTCCTGGGGAGGCGGCGTAAGCATTTGCGGGACCGCAGAGGTCGTCTCGATCGCGGCGTAGGCGCGGCTGAAGACATTGCGGTAGTCCTCGATGCTGCGCAGGCCGAGCTGCCGCATCTGGGCTTCGCCGGCAGAAAGGGCAGTCACCTTGCCTTGGGTATATGCCATCCACACGAGCGGCAGCGCCGTGCAGGCCAATAGCCCGACAATGATGACGCTAAGATGCAGTCGCAGGGGAAATCCCCAGTCCGATGGCGTCGTGGTTTCCGTCGCGGACGATGGCGGGCGATGTTCCATACCTAACCCCCAAGAGCGATTGCAATGCCGACCAGCACAAGGCCGAGGCAAGTCATTGTTATACCTGCATTGAGCGGTTTCGCGTCGGAAAAGCGCGCCCAGGCACAGCCCGTCACGAACAGGAGGCCAATCAGCAGAAGAAGGAATTTAAGCCGGACGATAACTGGACGATCGTGCGCGACTAGCCCAAGCCATTCGCAGAACACGCGGATGCGTCGCGGGAACGCTTGGCCTTTAGAGACTCGAGCATCGTTGTTCGTCAGCGACTTTTCCTGCCGACAGGCCGCAGGAGCTTGTTTGCCCGTGCGGACGCGTCGCGCAATCCTGCCGGGCGTACTGGGTGTCTATCCGATCAGGCGCCTTCGCGTCCGATCTATTCGACGGGCGGCTCCCAGGTCAAGAAGAAGCCGACGTCGCCGGGGATGCCGCCCGGGAAATTGATAATCGCCGCTCTCAGGCCGTAACCCTGGGGCTTCGCGACCGTTTCAAATAGATCGTAGTGTTCCTTTGCCTTGCCCTGTAGGCTATTTTGCTAGCCGGGCAGGTTGTTGTTGATGCCGCGACCGCTGTCCGAGCAGAGGTTGGACGGGAAGCTGTAGACCATCGCTTCGTATTTCCCGTCCGCAGCCGCCTTCGTCACAACGCGTTTGATGACTGTGCGTTCTGTCTCACCGATATGCTTCTGGAAAAATCCTCGACGAACTCTGCATGTTTCGTCGCCTCGCGGGCCTTTATCTTTTCGTCGCGTCCCATCTCCGCGAGCTGAAGTTCAAGTGCACGCTTGCGCAGATCTTCGGCACTGGTCATCGACTGAGGGGTCGTCTCGCTTGCAGTCATCGCCATGTCCTCCAAAGTTTTCCAAAGGATGAGGTGCGTACGGGCGTTAAGGCAGTAAATACGCGTCGGATGGGGTAGCATACGGTATGCTACGTCGCGAACTACCGGCTGCCGATCATGCCATCGTCAGGAGGGATCGCGACGCCGGAGGCCCGCAAGCCGTCAAGGAAGTGCTTCTGGTCTTGCGGACGATGGAGACGTAGCGCCACTTCCTTGCGGATGTTTTCCATAAGCACCGGGGCATTCATCCGGAGCCAGTCCTGCTCGCTGCGCGCTTCATCAAGCTTGCCTGACGCGCCGAGGATGGCCAGCAGAACGAGATGGTGCATGGGATTGTTTTTCAAATCGGCCATGCGGGCCCAAAGCTCAGCTGCCTGATTGTCTCCCCTCATATAGGCACATAACGCCATACCGCCCTCGTAGTATCCTCTAGGGCCGGGATTTCTGCTGATCGCGCCGGAGATCAATTCGCAGCCGGTGTCCCACTTTCCGGACATCGCGAGACGGAAGCCATATTCGCCCGCAACCTCCGTATCATTGGGATTGATTGCGTAGGCGGCAGCTCCCGCTCGCAGTGCAGCGTCCAAGTCGTTGTTGAAGAAGCTGGCGAGCATCAGCGCCTGCAATGCGCGTGCGTTCCGGGGGTCAAGATCCACCGCGCGTTTGGCTGCGTCCGCCGCGAGCTCCAGTGGCCGTGGCGACGACTGGGCTCTGGGCTGGTATTGGAACCTCACCTCGTCGAGATAGATCAGCGATAGCAAAGCCCAATACGTAGAATTAGTTGGAAGCCGTCTGATTGCCTCCTTCAGACAATCTCTTACCGCCGCATGCATCCGCGGATCGAGCTCGGCTCGATATGCATAGTACGACAGCGCACATGAATAAGCTTCCCAATCGCCGCTGTCCGGCTTGACGACCTTGCTGGCATAAGGCTGAAAGGTGATACCGTATGGTTGGGCAATGGTCGTGGCAATGCGTTGCGCAACGTCGGTCTCCACCTCAAGCAGGTTACGCTCGCGCAGGTCCGCATCATAATCGTCTGCCCAGATGACGGCACCGTCCGCGTGGCGGATCAACCGCGCGATCAGCCGCATTTTATCCGCTTCGAGCCGAACGCTTCCCTGCAGTGCAAACCATGGCCCTTCCGCCTGGGATCCCTGCCGTGTTCGGGGGGCAATCACGACGATCTCCCTGAACTTCGTGAGTTGCCCGACAACGTCAGTCAGCCCTTGTGCGATGTCTGCCGAGGCAGCGTTGCCAGGAACGTTCTGGAACGGCTCGACGATGATCCTGGGCTGAGCGCCGTCGCTTGAAAAAGCAGATGAGGACAGGGGCGGTGGAGCGGCAATGGAAAGCCGCGGCGCCTCAAGGAAGTCTATGATCCCAACAATTGCCGCAGACACGGCTATGGCATACCAGATCCAGCGTCGGTAGCGTGTAGGAGGGGATCGCATAGGTGCCGGCGCCGGTTCTGGCGGATCCCGTTCAGGAGGCGTGCTCGGGGCCGATACCACTTGAGCGGTGGGGTCGCAGGCACCTTCGGCATAGCCGAAGGATGGCACATACCCGCCTTTTGGTATCGTAACAACGATGCTGTCGGCGTGGCCGGCAACCAAGTAGTAGCGTTCGAGCGCCCAGCGGATCCGGCCTGCCTCGATCCGCACAACCGGATCGTTTTGGGCGTCGAAGGACGTGTCTCTCGCGAATACCTCTTGCGCAATCGTGTAGGCCTTCAGGTAGTCTGCACGGCCCGAAAGGGTCCCCTCCACAATGAATTCGAGAAATCGCCGGCCCCGGTCGGGTGCGTGAAACTCGCCACTGGAGAGGATGCGCTCGATTTGATCACGTATTTCATTGACTGTGGGATTGGCAGCCCCATCCCTGCTCGCTCGGGAACTTTGCATTGCAGGCGTCCTCAGACTGTTCCTGTCGCTCAGTTTTATCCGCGGTTTCAGTATATACTAGATCTGCTAATTCAGGGGGTTGCAGAATAGTTGTTTGATCTCCCGTAAGGGGCGATTCTGCATTTGCGGCGCAAGGCCTCTCATATGGAAACAGACGAGCTTGACCAGATTGCACAAGTCGAAATCTCCTTCGCGCTTGACAAAGCACATCGCGTTATCTTATTGGGTAAACGATAACCCAAGGGAGGAAGACTTGGCGGCGTCGCTTTCAGATATAGCGGAGCGGGCGGGGGTCTCGATCAAGACCGTCTCCGGCGCGCTGCATGGCGGATCCGCCCGTATGTCGGAAGAGACGCGCTCGAGGATCAAGCAGATTGCCGAGGAACTCGGCTACGTCACCAACCTCGCTGCCAGAGGCGTGCGGCAGGGTTGGTTGCCGCTGATCGGCGTCGTAGCCGACGAGCTTATCACCTCACCCTTTGCGACGGAGATCATCCGCGGCCTCGATGGTGCCGCACGGACGGCGGAGATGGCCGTCTTTGCGATGAACCTCAACGGCACCCGCGACGTCGCGTCGGTTCTGGAGGAGGTGCGCCGCTTTCGTCCTCGCGCCATCGCCTATGCGGCGATGTACCACAAGACCGTCGCCTTGCCTGAAGCGTTGGTCGGAAATGTCGGCATCATGATCAACTGCAGCGAAGCCAACGGTCGGGTAACCTCGCTGGTGCCTGACGAAGAGAGTGCTGCCTTCGAGATCACTCGTCACCTGCTCGCCGCCGGGCGTCGCCGCATTGCCTTCATCAATCTTCCGGGCCTTCTCGCCGGGGAATTGCGTGAGCGCGGCTTTCGAAAGGCGCTCCATGAAGCAGGCTTTGCGCCGACCGGCGTTGTGCCTGCTGTCCGCCGTCCGATCTACAGTGACCGAGCGCCCAGTCTGGTCGGAACGCATATCGACGGCCTCATGAACGCGAGCGAGCGTCCCGATGCCATTCTCTGTGGCAACGATCGTGTCGCCATGGAGGTGTATTCGGCGCTAAGGCGCGTGGGAGCGCGCATTCCCGACGACGTCGCGGTCGGCAGTTTCGACAATCAGGTCGAGATCGCCACAAGGCTCGATCCACCGCTGACAACGATGGCTCTGCCGCATCGCGCCATGGGCCGGCTTGCCGCAGAGATACTGCTGGGCGAGGAGACGGTTCCTCCGCAAACGCGAAGGCTTCCATTCCAGCTCATCTCTCGGTCTTCCATCTGAAAATCAACAGCAGCATGACGATCCAAAGGAGGAGAAATAAAATGGGTAAACGTTTACTTTCGGCGCTTCTGATCTCGACGTCCCTTGCCGTAACCGCCGGCCTGGCGCAGGCTAAGACGGTCATTCACATGATGCATCAGGGTGATCCGGGTTGGGTCAAGACCTACGGCGACGTTGCCAAGCGCTTCGAAGAAGCCAATCCCGATGTTGACGTCGAACTCATCTATGCGCCGCATGATGCCTACAACGAAAAGTTCAGCGCGGCCGTGATGGCCAAGCAGTTGCCCGACATCATGGAACTCGATGCACCGTTTCTCGCCAACTACGTTTGGTCGGGATACCTGCAGCCGATCAAGCCATTGATCGAGAAGGATGTCATCGACGACATGACGCCTTCGAATGTTGCACAGGGTACCTATCCGATCGACAATGACCTCTATGCTGTCGGTCTCACCGACTCCTCGGTCGTGCTCTACGGCAACAAAAAATACCTGGAGGCGATCGGCGCACGCATTCCGAAATCCGTCGACGACGCCTGGACGCGCGAGGAATTCGAAGGCTACCTGGAAAAGCTCTCCAAGCTCGACGGTGTCAAATCGCCCATCGATACGTTCCGCGGCTATGGCATCAAGACGGAGTGGATCACCTACGCTTACGGACCACTTCTCGCGTCTGCCGGCTGTGACCTGATCGACCGGACATCGTGGAAGGCAACGGGAACGCTGGACGGCGAGGCCTGTGTCAATGCGCTGACGATGATGCAAACGTGGGTGAAGAACGGTTGGGTCGTTCCGGGCTCTTCGGGCACAAACCAGTTCTATGCCGACGGCAAGCCGGCTGCATTGGCACTCGGCGGCCATTGGTTCTATGCGGAGGCAGCCGCGGCGATGAAGGACGATATCGTCGTTATGCCGCTGCCGAAGCTCGGCACCAAAGGTGTCAGCCCTAACGGGACCTGGATCTGGGGTATCACGAAGTCGTCCGAGCATCCCGACGTTGCCGGCAAATTCCTGAGCTTCCTTCTGAAGGACAAGGCGTACCGCGAGTTCGCCAAGGAGAATTCCGGCTTCCCCGGACTGAAGAGCTTTGCCGCCGATTCGCCGGTCTATGCTGCGGGTGGCCCGATGGCCGTTGCCTTCGAACAGGCGTCGAAGACGGCCGTCGCTCGCCCGCCGCATCCGGCCTATCCGACGATTACCTCGGCCTTCATGCAGGCCGTCGACAAGATCTTTAATGGTGGTGACGCCAAGGAAGCGTTGTCGGAAGCCGCAAAGAAGATCGATGAGGACATCGAGGATAACGCCGGCTACCCGCCGTTTGATGCGCAGCAGTGAGACTTTTGCCGCCAGGCCGTGCCGGTAAGGCAGCCTGGCGGCAACCCCGTTGGATGCCCCCAATCTTCAGGAGGAGGAGATCATGACTTTGCAACAATCGCCCGCTGCCGGGCGACTGCGCTCGGCCAGCCGACGCGATCGGCGTCGGCTGGCGCAGGAGGCCCTGATGATCGCCCCCGCCGTCCTACTTCTCGCCTTCTTCCTGATCGCGCCGTTCCTTCTGTCATTCTGGACGTCCATGACGAACCAGCCGCTGGTGCCGCGGCCGACGCCGGTGCGCTTCGTCGGGTTGTTGAACTTCCAGCGCATCTTCAACGATCCGCTGTTCTGGACGGCCTTGTGGAACGTGTCGCGCTTTACATTCTGGGTTCTGCCGGTTCAGTGCGGCCTCGCATTTGCGACGGCGCTGCTGCTGCACCAGAAGATACCCGGTCGCAATCTCCTGCGCGGCATGTTCTTCCTGCCTGCGATCACCTCCATGGTTGTCGTCTGCGTCATCTGGGGCACTTTGTTCCAATATCCCAGCGGGCCGTTCAACCAGATCGTCGGCTTCCTGTCCGGCGGCCGGATCCAGCCGATCGACTGGCTGGGCGATCCCAACTGGGCGATGTTCTCGATCGTGCTGCTTTCCGCGTGGCAGGCCTATGGCTTCCAGATGATCGTCTACCTCGCCGGTCTCCAGGGGATCCCGGACGAACTCTATGACGCTGCCAAGATCGATGGCGCCAACGCACTGCGCCGCTTCTGGCATGTCACGATGCCCGGTCTGCGGCCTACTCACGTCTTCGTGCTTGTCATTACGACCATCCAGGCGTTCAAGCTCTATACGCAGGTCGCCATCCTCACCCAGGGTGGACCAAAAGGAAGCACCGAAACCGTCGTGCACTACATGGTGCGGGCCGGATTCGAGGAGCAGAAGCTCGGCTATGCTTCCGCCGTCTCCGTCATCCTGTTCGTCATCGTACTCGTAATCGCGCTGATCCAGCGCAAACTCTTGAGGCGCTTTGATGTCTGATCTCGTCATGAGCCAAGCGACGCCCGTCGTGAAGCCCTGGGCTTCCAGCAAGGCGTCATTCCACCTCGTCCAGGCCGTCTGCATCTTTATCATTGCCCTGGTGGTGATCTCACCGCTGTTCATGCTCCTCATCGCGAGCCTGAAAGACGATCGTTTCCAGATTCTGGCGGATATGGGCAGCTTCCGCGCCTTCTGGGTGTCTGATCCGACGCTCGCCAACTTCAAGGAAGTCGCGCACTTCTCAGGCGAACTGGCATTCGGCCGCTACCTTCTCAACTCGCTGCTGATCCTGGCGGTCACAGTCGGCGGCGGCCTCGTCGTCAATTCCATGGCCGGCTTCGTGCTGGCCTGGGGCTCGCTGCGCGGCAAAGCCGTCTTGCTTGCGCTGGTCGTCGCTCTCTACGTAATTCCGCAGGAAAGCATCATCATGCCGCTGGTGGTGATGGTGTCGCGCGCCGGCATGACCGACACCTTCGCCGTGCAGATTCTTCCCTGGGTCGCGAGCCCCCTCTACATCTTTCTGTTCTACCAGTTCTTCGCACAGCTTCCCAAGGAGCTCTACGAGGCGGCGGAGATCGATGGGGCTTCAGTCTTCCGTATCTATCGCTCGATCTATATGCCGCTCAGCCTGCCTGCGCTTGCCACCGTCTCGATCCTCATGGGGATCGAAAGCTGGAACCAGTATCTCTGGCCGACCCTCGTGACGCAGACAGACTATGCGCGTCCGATCTCCGTCGCCATCGCCACCTTCTTTGGCCAGGACAGCATCTATTGGGACCGCGCCATGGCCGCCTCCGTCCTGATGATGATCCCCATTCTCGCTCTCTACCTCGCTTTCCAGCGCTGGTTTGTGAGCTCGTTCGTCGGCTCTGCCGTGAAAGGTTGATTGATGACAATTCAAAGAGGACGTTTCTCGGGGTCTCGGGAGAACGTGAGTGCCGATCTTCAAGCCGGGGACGTGATCCACGTTTGGCTGAAGGCGCGGATCACGGGCGTTACGGCTACTGTCGCCGTGACCGTCGCGGGTGTCGAGATCGCCGCGGCGGTTTCCACCAAGACCGAAGAGTTCGAATTCCACCACGTTGTTCTGTCGGCAGGTGGAGAATGCGTGCTGAGCTATGAGCCATCGGCCACGGCCGTCTCGGTGATCTACAGCTTCGATCCGGTAAGCGTGCTTGAGGAGGGCATTCGCGTGCTTCACTACGCGGCAGCAAATGCGCCGCCGCAACTCCATTCGGGGTATCATTTCCGCCCGCCCTTCGGCTGGATGAACGACCCCAATGGTTTCGGCCGATTCGAGGGGAAAGCGCACCTTTTCTACCAGCATTACCCGCATAGCCTGCGCTGGAACACGATGCATTGGGGGCATGCGGTCTCGCATGACTACCTTCACTGGACGCATCTTCCGGTCTTCCTGTTTCCTGGAGCCGAACTCTCGATGCGTGACGACGGCCGCGGAGGGGCTTTTTCCGGGTCGGCCATCCCGGTTGCGACAGAGGACGGCGAGCAGATCCGCATCTTCTTCACCGAGCAGGTGCGGGATCGGAAGCCGGAGGAGCAGATACAGCTTTCTGCGATCTGCGCAGACGGGATTTTTGTTGGCAACCCCTCCGTTGTTCTGCCGGTGCGACCGGAAGGACTGGGGCTCACTCCGGATTTCCGCGATCCCTATGTATTCAAGGGGCCGGATGGCCTCTGGAAGATGTTGCTCGGCAGCCGCGACAAATCCGGCGGCGTGATCCTCCTTTATGAGACGTGTGATCGCGATGCAGCGGGCAGCTGGAACCTTGTCGGCGTCCTGCATCGCGAGGATCGCTTTGGCATGACGGCCGCAGAATGCCCCTGCATGATCCCTCTGGGCGATGTCGCAAGCGACGAGACGCGCTGGGCTCTCATTTTCGGCCTCCTGACCAGCCGCGATCCAGCGACCGGACGCCGCAACATGTCGTCCGTCACCGTTGGTCGGTTCGATGGTCGCCATTTCCAACCGGAGTTCGAGCAGGAACTCGACTTCGGATCTGACGCCTATGCCTTTCAGGCCTTCGTCGATCATGACGGACCTGTCGGTCTGGCTTGGCTGGCGAATTGGACGGACGTTTCAAAGAGCGTCGATTTTCCAACGGCCATGACACTGCCGCGGCGCATTCTTCTCGATGGAAGCGCGGTTCTGACGCCGCCCCTCGAGGCAGTCGAGGGCCTGCGCCACAAGCTTCTCGATGACGACGGGTTGCGGACCGGCAAGAGCGTCGAGTTGGTCGATGGGGCGGTCGAGATTCAGCTTGACCTCAAGCAAGCCGGAGCATCCTTCGAACTCAGTTTCTACCATCCCGAGATCAGTCTTGGTGTCCGGCAGGACGAAGATGGGCTGGCGGTCCTTTTCGACACCGGAACGGGAAAGCCGTCGCCGCGCTACCTGGCTGCCGGCGCCAAGCCTGAGCAGGTTCGCATCTTTCTCGACGCGGGCTCGATTGAAGTGTTCGCGGACAACGGCCGCTGGTGCGGCACGAAGCGCATCCCAGGCTTTGCCGCTATCCGATCGGCAACACTTAACGCATCCGAAGGCAGCGTCGCGGCTGCTCGCGTCTGGCAACTCAAGCTCTGATCGAAGAGAAGACATGGCATCCGTCGCGATTGAACAGGCTTCGCAAGCAATAGGGCGCCGTGCCGGTTTCCACGGCGTCTCCGTGGATATAGAGGACGGCGAGTTCGTCACATTGGTCGGGCCGTCCGGCTGTGGTAAGTCGGCCTTGCTGCGCATGCTCGCCGGACTGGAGGATATCAGTGGCGGAGAAAGGGGACGTGTCGTCACCTCCAAGGAGTGCGATATCGCGATGGGTTTCCAGAGCTACGCGCTCTACCCTGACGGTTGCCGAATACAGGGGCTTTGCTTTGAAGCTGCAGGGGCAGGACAAGGTGGCGAGCGGCAGGCGCGTCCAAGAGGCTGCGGACATTCTGGCGCTGCAGCCCCTGCTTGATCGCCTGCCGAAACTGCTCTCCGGGGGCAACGGCAACGCGTGGCGATGGGGCGCGCAATCGTGCGCCACCAAAAGGTCTTCCTGCTCGACGAGCCGCTTTCGAACCTGGACGCCAAGTTGCGGGTGACGATGCGTGCAGAGATCAAAGACCTGCACCAGCGACTGAAAACGACAACCGTCTATGTGACCCAGGATCAGCTCGAAGCGATGACGATGGCTGACAAGATTGTCGTCATGCATGCTGGGCAGATCGAGCAGATCGGCCGACCGCTTGAACTCTACGATCGGCCAATCAATACCTTCGTCGTGAGATTCGTCGTGAGATTCGTCGGCTCGCCGGCATGAACCTCTTTGAAGGGCTCCGGGATGGGCGGTTTCATCTGGACCAGGGCGTCATTGCCACTGCCGCGATGCGAGACGCCGGTCGATGTCCATACCTACGGCATCCGTCCGGAGCACTGACGATTTCAGAGGCGGCATTCCTGCGACGGTTCTGGTAGTGGAGCCGACGGGCGCCGAGATGCATGCCCTCATGTCGATCGGATCACAGACCGCAGCGATGGTGCTGCATGATCGGGTCACCCTGCTCCGGGTGAGGCGATAAAAGTCGTTCCTGACTTATCCAAGACGCATCTTTTCTCGTCCGAGGGAATGCGGCTGAACTGACGGATAGCAGGCATAGCAAACCGACGCACACCGGGGTATCATGCGCATGTTATTGAGAATGCCGCAGAAATTCTACCAGGTGTAGAATTTCTGCGCCTCCGCTGATTGACAGTTGTCGGTCGTGCGACAAGTTAAGCTGGTCGTTAGACGCAGTTTGAGGGGGCTCAATGAAACGTTGCGGCAGTCAATTCTCCGCCGTGCTTGCGACTGCTGTTTTCACTCTCGCGACGAGCGTGGACGCACTCGGCCAGGAAGGTGCCAAGCCGGCCGCGCCTTTGCCGGCGGTGACCGTTGCGCGGGCGCTCACCAAGGACATTCGACCGTCTATTTCGTTCAGCGCCCGCGTGGAAGCCATCGACAAGGTCGAGCTACGAGCCCGAGTCGACGGCTTCCTCGAGAAGCGTCTCTTTACGGAGGGTCAAGACGTCAAGGCCGGGGACCTGCTCTTCGTCATGGAGAAAGGCCAGTATGAGGCCGCCGTTGGCCAGGCAAAAGGAGCAATCGAGTCGGCGGAATCAGCGTTGGCGCTGACCAACATCGAGGTTGATCGACAGACAGCGCTTGTTGCGAAGAGTGCGGCACCCAAGTCGCAGTTGGATCTGGCGACGGCAAAGCAGCGGGAAGCGACGGGGAGCCTTGTCCAGCTGAACGCTTCGCTCGACAAGGCAAATCTGGACCTCAGCTATACCGATATTCGCGCGCCAATCACCGGACGGATCGGTCGCTCGCAGTATTCCGTCGGAAATTTTGTCGGCCCATCCAGCGGCGTCCTTGCGACAATCGTCAGCCAGGATCCGATCTACGTCACCTTTTCAGTTTCGCAGCGCGAGATCCTGGAGGTGCGCGAAAAATTGGGCACCTCGGGCAAGTTGGGCGAGCAGGTGAGCGCTGCCAACGTGCATGTGCAGCTTGCCAACGGCAAGCAGTATGACCAACCCGGCAAGGTCAATTTTGTCGATGTGACGGTGAATCAGGGAACCGACACGGTGCCGGTGCGGGCAACCTTTCCCAATCCCGACCGCATTCTGATAGACGGGCAGTTGGTGAATGTGACAGTTGAGGGGGGCAGCCCACAGAACATGCTGGTCATCCCGCAAGCGGCGGTGCAGCTCGACCAGTCGGGCCCCTATGTACTCGTCGTCAACAGCGACAAGAAGGTTGAGACGCGCCGGATCGAAGCAGGCCCACCCGAAGGGAGCGAGCTCCCGGTCTTGAAGGGCCTGACGGCGGAAGACCTCGTCATTACTGAAGGAATTCAGAAGGTTCGTGCGGGCCAGCTTGTGGCACCAGTCGAAACAAAGTCGGGGTCGTAAGCCATGTTGTCCGCGATTTTTATCGATCGGCCGCGGCTTGCGGTCGTCATTTCACTCGTCATCACCATCGCCGGCTTCGTGGCGCTGACGGTTATCCCCATCGCACAGTTTCCGGATATCGTGCCGCCGCAGGTGTCGGTAACGGTGACTTATCCGGGTGCAAGTGCCGAGACCGTGCAGCAATCGGTGGCCCAACCCATCGAATCGCGCGTCGTTGGCGTCGACAACATGATCTACATGAAGTCGACCAGCGGCAATGACGGAAGCTATACGCTGACGGTCAGTTTCGCGGTGGGTACTGATCCCGACATCAACACCGTCAACGTGCAGAACCGCGTCAACCTGGCCGAGGCGCAACTGCCGCAAGAGGCACGTGCACAAGGCATCAGCGTCAAGAAGAAATCCTCGGCGCTGATGCAGTTGATCGCGCTCACCTCGACGAGCGGTGACCATGACCAGCTCTTCCTTTCCAATTATGCGACGATCAATATCATCGACGGTCTGAAACGGATTCCGGGCGTCGGTGATGTCTCGCTGCTGACGCCATCGGACTACAGCATGCGCATCTGGGTTTCTCCCGATCGCCTGACGAATTTTTCGATGACGCCGAACGATATCGTCGACGCATTGAAGCGCCAGAATATTCAGGCCGCAGTCGGCCGCATCGGCGCACAGCCGGCATTGCCCGACCAGCAATTCCAACTCACCATTCAGACCAAGGGTCGCCTGACCACCACCGAGGAATTCGGAAACGTCGTGCTGAGGGCCGAGCCGGACGGCTCCTTCGTCCGCATCCGCGATGTGGCCCGCGTCGAGCTGACCTCGAAATCGGCGGAGCAGCTCGGTCGTCAGGACGGCACGCCGGCCGCAGTGCTTGGCATCTATCAGTCGCCAGGTGGCAACGCCATCGCGACGGCCGAAGCGATCAATCAGCTCCTCGAGAAGCTCAAGCCGTCTTTCCCCGAAGGCGTCCAATACAAGGTCACTTACGATACGACGAAGTTTGTCGAGGAGAGCATCCACGAGGTCGTCAAGACGCTGATCGAGGCCTTCGTCCTCGTCGTTATCGTGGTCTACCTGTTCCTGGGGAGCGTGCGGGCAACCCTTATTCCCCTGATTGCCGTGCCCGTGTCGTTGATCGGCACATTTGCAGTGATGATGGGGCTGGGCTTTTCCGCCAATACCGTGTCGTTGCTCGCGCTGGTTCTTGCCATCGGCATCGTCGTCGATGACGCCATCGTCGTGGTCGAAGCCGTTGAAGCGAATCTGGAAAAGGATCCGAGCATTACGCCCGCAGAGGCGGCCCGTCGTGCCATGCGCGACATCACGGCGCCGATCGTCGCCATTACACTGGTGCTTCTTTCGGTCTTCGTGCCGGTGGCCTTCATCCCCGGCATTTCCGGCGAGCTGTTCCGGCAATTCGCTGTTGCCGTCTCCGTGTCGATGGTCATCTCGGCCATCAACGCACTCAGCCTCTCTCCGGCGCTCTGCGCAGTTCTCCTGAAGCCCCACCACGGTCCGAAGCGTGGTCCGATCCGCTACGTCCTGAAGGGGATCGATCTCGCTCGCGACGGTTACGCCGCGATCGTGCGGCGCTTTGTTCGTCTGGCGGCTTTTGGGCTGGTCCTGCTTGCGGTGCTTATCCTCGGCACCGGCTGGCTGTTCAAAACGACGCCCACGGGCTTCCTCCCCTCCGAGGACCAAGGTGCGATCTTCGGCGAAATCGTTTTGCCTGATGGCGCTTCGGTCAACCGATCGGATGCCGTCGCGAAACGGGTCGAGGAGATGATCCGCAAGACCGAAGGCATTCAGGGCGTTATGTCGGTCGTCGGCTACAGCTTGCTTGACGGCCAGGTGAAGTCGAACGCCGCCCTGCTGGTGATGACATTGAAGCCCTTTGCGGAGCGCACCACGCCTGAGCTTTCGGTAAACGGCCTGATCGCGAAGCTCAGCGCCGAGCTTCAGGCGATCCCGGAAGCTAACGTTATCGTCTACAATCTGCCGCCGATCATCGGTCTTGGAACAGGGAGCGGCTTTGAATACCAGCTCCTCAGCCTCAGCGGCGGCTCGTCGACGGAAATCGCGCAGGCTGCGCGCGGTCTCGTTTTTGCGGCGAACGAGAATCCGGCCCTGAGCAGGGTCTACACCACCTACACGGCCAATACACCGCAGCTCTATCTCGACATCGATCGCGAGAAGGTTCAGACGCTGGGGATCCAGGTCTCCGACGTCTTCAACGTGCTTCAATCGGTCCTCGGCAGTTCCTACGTGAACGACTTCAACCTGTTTGGTCGAACCTGGCAGGTGACGGTGCAGGGTGAGGCTTCCGACCGATCGAAGATCGATGACATCTACCGTATCAACGTGCGCAACAGCAAAGGCCAGATGGTGCCGATCAAGGCCTTTGCGCAGGCGCGGGTGATCCTTGGGCCACAGCTCATCGTCCGCTACAACAACTATTCCAGCGCCACGATCAACGGCGGACCGGCACCAGGTCGCAGTTCCGGCGAGGCAATTGCGGCCATGGACGAGGTCTCGGCCAAGACGCTTCCGCCCGGCTACAGTTACGAATGGACGGGAACCGCGCTGCAGGAAATCGAGGCGAGCGGCAAGACGGCGATCATCCTGGGGCTTGCCGTGCTCTTCGCCTATCTATTCCTGGTCGGACTTTATGAGAGCTGGACCATTCCGATCGCGGTGTTGCTTTCTGTATCCGCAGGCGTTGCCGGGTCGATGCTTGCCCTCAAGATCGCCGGCCTCGACAACAACCTCTATGCCCAGATTGGCCTCGTCGTCCTGATCGCGTTGGCGGCAAAGAACGGCATCCTGATCGTCGAGTTCGCCATGGAGCGGCGTAGGCACGGGCTTGGTATTTCGGAAGCGGCGATCGAAGGGGCGCGGGAACGTTTCCGCGCCGTGATGATGACGAGCTTTGCCTTCATTGCCGGCCTCATTCCCTTGGTCATTGCCGAGGGGGCTGGCATGCTCAGCCGCCGCGGTGTCGGCACCGCCGTCTTCGGCGGCATGCTGGCCTCGGCACTCGTCGGCATCTTTCTGATCCCCGTTCTCTATGTGATTTTCCAGTGGCTGCGGGAAAAGGCGAAAGGCGTCAAACGCGAGGCGAAACCACAGGTGGTCGAGGAAGAGCAGCACTAGCTGCCGGTTTGTCACCCCGGACGGAGAGGATCATCCGTTTGCGATGTACAGATCTGGCTTCCCAAGGATAAGGGCCGGCCGTGGTGAGGCTCTGCTGCACGCGTTGCGGCCAATATCTATGTACCGGTCATAAATCCCGCGATTGGCGAAGCGGGAAATGGCGGAGCGTCGTTGGAACATTTAGCGTGGTCGCAGGTTGCTTCTGTAAATAGGAGCGAAGCGATGCTGATTCTTGAAGAAATTCTCCTCGTTTCTGCTGATCGGGTGGCGTGCTGTCGTGGTCAACTCGAGTTGGATCTCGGGCAAATGATCGACGAGCTCGAGCGTTCGGGCTTCTCCCGCAAAGAAATATTGGTCGCCCTGAGCGAAATGATCAGCGAAGAATTCTCGGCTCTTCCAGACATGCCGAGATTCCACTGATCGCATCTACCCTTTCTGTCCGATATGGTGGAAATTCGCTCATTGCGCTATGACATCGCAATGAGCGAGAAGTTCCTGATCACCGGCCCGGACAATCCACCAGCCACCATCATGCTTGCCCACGGTGCCGGCGCGCCGATGGACTCAAAGTCCATGACAGCGGCCGCAGACGCGCTTGCTGCGGTCGGGTTCTGCGTTGCACGCTTTGAGTTCGCTTACATGGCTGCCCGCCGGACGTCCGATGCGCGAAAGCCACCGCCGAAGGCCGAGACTCTGATCCCCGAATATCTGGAGGCGGTAAAGGCGCTCGCGAGCAACGGGCCGCTGATTATCGGCGGCAAATCCATGGGTGGACGAGTGGCGAGCATGGTGGCCGACGACCTCTACGAGCAAGGGACGATCCGTGGATTGTTGTGCCTTGGCTACCCTTTCCATCCACCCGGCAAGCCGCAACAGTTGCGCACGGCGCATCTGAAGAACCTGCGCACGCCGACGCTTGTCTGCCAGGGGACGCGCGACGAGTTCGGCACGCGCGAAGAGGTGGCGACTTATCCGCTTTCCGCTGCAATATCAGTCTTTTGGCTCGAGGACGGCGACCACGATCTTGCGCCGCGCAAGAAGATTTCCGGCTTCTCAGTCGGCGATCACCTCGCCACGACGGCTGCGCGCGTGAAGGCTTGGGCGCACGACAGCTGCCTCCGTTAGCGGCAGGCGGGAACGTCAACTCGACTTGACGGATGTGAAAGCTTTATGCATCTTCGCGTGCAAAGTGTGACGTGCATATCTACGATCCTTTTATCGCATGTTTGGGGGACAGGCATGGCGAAGCGCGTAGCATGCTCAGGGCTCTTTACATCCGTTCTCGCCGCAACGCTTGCGATGAGCAGCGCCGCCTTTTCCGCCGACCTCGTGATCGCGATGCCAAATTGGCCTTCGGGACAGGCGACAGCCAATATCCTCAAGGTCAGCATCGGCAAGGAGTTCGGGCTCAATGCCGATGTGCAGGAGATGGGCACGCTACTTGCGTTCAACGGACTCGAGAAGGCACGGTGGATATCCACCCAGAGGTCTGGCAACCTAATCTCGAAGACGTCATCAAGCGGTTCGTGACGGAAAAGGGCGTCGTGGTTCTCGCCAAGCGTGGTGTGCCGGCCTGGCAGGGCATCTGCGCAACACCGGCTGCCGCGGAAAAGGGCCTGAAGACGATCGCTGATCTCAGCGACCCGGAAAAGACGAAGATTCTCGACACGGACGGCGACGGTAAAGGCGAGATGTGGCTCGGCGCACCGACATGGTCTTCGACCGGGATCGAGCGGGTCCGGGCAAATACCTACGGCTATGCGAAAAACCTGACGCTGGTCGAGTCTGAAGAGGAAGTTGCCATGGCGGGGCTGGATATCGCGATCGCGACGAACCAGCCGCTGGTCTTTGCGTGTTACGCGCCGCATTTCATCTTTGACCTTCATAAGATCGTCCGCCTTGCCGAGCCTCCGCATGATGCCAGCAAGTGGAAGCTCGTCGGTCCTAACGATCCACTCTGGATCACCAAGTCCTCGGCATCGACGGCCTGGGACACGGCCAATTTCCGCATCGGATACGCAGCGGCTTTCGAGAAGAAGCACCCCGATATCGCCGCGTTCCTGGAAAAGGTCGATCTGTCGCCAGAGGAAGCGACGGCGATGGGCTATGCGCTCGAAGTCGAGCGTATACCGCCACTCGACTACGCCACAAAATGGGTCGCCGACAACGCAAAGCGCGTAGATGGGTGGGCGAAAAAATGACAGCAAAGCCCAGATTTCGAGTGAAGGCGAAAGAGGCCGCACGGGTGCGCAAGCTGACCTTGGCCCTGCTTGCGGCCGCAGCGTGCCTTTGCCCTCTTGCCGCGTGGGCACAGACGCAGATCTATGATTCCAAGACGCACACCTGGGTTGATTACGACAAGAGGAAGGCCCGCCAGTACTACGCGCGCAACAATCAGCCGCCGGAAGCATTCCGAATGCAGACGGTTCCCTTCAGGACCGCCGAGCCGCCGGGAACGATCATCATCGATGGCAACCAGCATTTCCTCTACCTCACCCAGCCTGGCGGTCAAGCCATCCGCTATGGCATCGGCGTTGGCCGCGAAGGCTTCGGATGGGCCGGGATCGTGCGTGTCGGCCGGACTGCGGAATGGCCGACCTGGACGCCGCCGGCCGAGATGGTGGCGCGCGACCCGAATGCGGCGAAGTGGGCGGCCGGGATGCCGGGTGGACCGGAAAACCCGCTGGGTGCCAGGGCGCTCTACCTCTACGAAGGCGACCAGGACACCATCTATCGTATCCATGGGACAGCGGAGCCTTGGACGATCGGGCTCGATGTGTCTTCCGGCTGCATCCGCATGAACAACAACGACATCGTAGACCTTGCGTCACGGATCAGGATCGGCGCCAAGGTCATTGTGCTGATGCAGGGGGCTGCACTCTACAAGGGCGTTTGAAAATGGGCCGGCTCAGCGCCGGAGAGCGAACGATCACGCTAATCGGGGGACAGGATTTTGTGGAAACACACCGCGAAGACGATTTCGATCGGCCGAATGATGGCGGCAATGACAAGTGCGGCCCTGCTTGGTGCCTGCACGCCGACGCCACCGGCGCCTGAAAGCATGGCGCGCACAACGTTGCAGACCGCGCCGGCGGATCTGCAGCTGCTGTGCGCCAATTCGGCGGCTGGGGTTGCCGGTGCGAACGCCAAGGTGTTGCCCACGGCCTCTCGCCAGTTGCCCGATGGCACCTTTGGCGTCGACCTCGATGCCGGCGGCAAGAAATTCTCGTGCATCGTCGATAACAACGGCACGGTCCGGTCGGTGCAGCCGGCATAGTCGGCTCGCGGCACGCACCGCCGCCCGACGGTTTGGCGAACCCGCCGTGACCTTAGACGGCCGTCAGCTCCAGCTTGACCTCTGGGAAGCGACCGCAGCTTGCATGAACGCTTATCGCACCCGTCAGCCCGGTCGCCTCCAGCCAGAAGCCGGCCGTGCCGCCCTGTAGCGGAACCGATGCCGGACCGACAATCTTTGCGGGCCCGTCGACCTGCAGGGTGACATTCTCATTCATGAAGGGCAGGCGTTGACCCTGCTGATCAAGCGCGCGGATGATGACACGGGTCGTGTCGCGCTCGCGGGCCTTCAGCGTCGTGCTGTCGGCAACGATCTGCAGCGTCGTCGGCAGCGGGTCGGAAGCAAGCGTCAATCTGGCGACCGGTTCGCCGTCAATGTAGCCGGTGAATTCGCCGTCGATCCACTCGAGGCCCCATGTGCCAAGCTCATCAGGCGTGAAATGACGGTGGTCGAGAACCACAGGCGGGTGCGGCAGGTGCGGATAATTCTCGTGGTCGGGCCCGATTCGCTTCGTCACTGAGCCGTAGCGCAGTTCGACCTCGTCGCAGTTGGTCAGGATGATCAGTGGCAGCACGCCGCCGATGTTGCGTTCGCCGCGCGCCCAGAAGGTGACCGGCTGCATGACGATCTCTTCGGAAGGATTGCACTGGCTGGCATAGACATAGGCCGCAAACTTCGGTTCGCGGAACATGTCCATGACGCCATGATAGCAAATGCGGTCACCGGAGCCGAAGTCCTTGTGGGTGTTGTAGTCGAACATGCACCAACCGATCGCGCCTGCGATATCCGGATCGCCATAGGCGGCGTTCAGCACTTCGAGGTGGCGGCGGACATGCTCGGCCTGCCGGGCTTCCTGGTCGTAGATCTTGGTGGGATGCATGTGACCACCGAACTCGGTGATCATGTAAGGCACCTTGCGGGACAGGCCGGTGGCTTCCTGCTGCGGGCGAAGCGCCGTGCGCGGGCGGTTGTTGCCGGGCAGTTCCTCGTTGCCGAGGATGAAGTCGTTCATCGTGTAGACGTCTTCGAGCAGTTCACTGTCTGTTATGTAGCGGACGCCGCCGGTCTGTCGTGTCGGGTCGAGTTCACGGGCAAGCCGGTTCGTCTCGACGTAGAAGTCGTGGCTGTCCTGCGACTCATTGATGCGCACGCCCCAGATGATGATCGAAGGGTGGTTCCAGTCGCGTTCGATCATGCGCCGGACGTTGCGGATCGATTCCTGCTGCCACTCCTCGTCGCCAATATGCTGCCAGCCTGGAATCTCTTCGAAAACCAGGAGGCCGATGCGATCGCACCGGTCGAGGAACCACTTCGATTGCGGATAGTGCGACGTGCGGACGATATTGCACTTCAGCACTGACTTCATGATGTCCGCATCGCGCTCCTGGGCCGATCTGCCCGCGGCATAGCCGACATAGGGAAAAGCCTGATGGCGATTGAGGCCGCGCAGCTTCAGCGGCCGGCCGTTGAGCAGGAAGCCTTCGGGCGTGAATTCCGCGGTACGGAAGCCGAAATGCGACGAGACGCGGTCGGAACCATGGCTTGTCTTCAATTCGACGGTGACTTCGTAGAGCGCAGGATCGGCGATGTCCCAGAGCGATATGCCGGTCAGGCCATCGAAGGAGAGCGTCAGGTCTTGACCGGTGGTTTCTGCGGAAGCCGTGGCAAGCAGCCGTCCGTCAGTGTCCTTCAGCGACGCCGATACCGAGCCCAGGAACGCAAGCTGCTGTGGATTGGCAAGATCGACGCGCACGCTTGCCGACTTTTTCTCTGCCAGCACGTTGTGGGTTTCAATCTTGAGGTTGCCGAACGAGATCGGGTCGGTGACCTTCAGCCAGACGTCACGGTAGATCCCGGCATATGTCAGGTAGTCGATGCGGCCGCCGAAGGGAGGAATCTCAGGATTTTCGCTGCCGTCGATTTTCACGGTGATCAGATTGTCGCCCATCACCAATCTGCCGGTGAAGCGTGCTTCGAACGGCGTGTAGCCATCCTTGTGAGCGATGATCTCTTCGCCGTTCAGGTAGACGACGGCATCGGCCATGGCGGCGTCGAAGACGAGCGACACCTCGCGGCCCTCAAACTCCGGCATCCAGCGCAGGATCTTCTGATAGGTAAATGCCCGCTGGTAGCTTTTCTCATCGAAGTAGTTAAACGGCAGCTCAACCGCCGTATGAGGCAGCCTGACGGTCGCCGTGCCATCGAAGTCCTCAAGCAGACGCTGGCCGAAACCCTCGTGAAAACTCCAGCTTTCGTTGAAAGAGACGACGGAACGCATCTCAGGCTCCCATGAAAAAGGCGTTGCGGATGGATTGGCGCCGGTTGCGGGCGCGTGAAAACTCGGACATCGATGGTTCGTTCTGGATGGAATGCCTCGCTCCGCAGGCGCGCTGACGTCCTGGTTCGATGGCGCGCGATACTGATCCTATGGATATTGTGCGCCGTTGGTCGTGGTGTAGATCGAATACAGCGATTGGGTGGCCGTGATGAACAGCCGGTTCTTTTTCACGCCGCCAAAGGCTATGTTCGATACCGTTTGCGGCACCTTGATCTTGCCGAGCAGCGTGCCGTCGGGCGCGAAGCAGTGAACGCCGTCGGCAGCACTAGTCCAGAGATTGCCGCTGACATCGAAACGGAAACCATCCGGCACGCCGCTGTCGATCGAGCAAAAATACCGGCTGTTCGTCAGCTTTTTGCCGTCGACGACGTCGAAAACGCGGATGTGACGCGGGACTTCATGATTGGAAGAGCCGGAATCGGCGATGTAGAGCTGCTTTTCATCGGGCGAGAAAGCAAGGCCATTGGGCTGGATGAAATCGGTGACGACCGCTTCGATCTCCCCGGTGGGGGCATCAATGCGGTAGACATTACGCGTTTCCTGCTCCGGTTCAGCCTTGTGACCTTCGTAGTCGGACATGATGCCGTAGCTCGGATCGGTGAACCAGATCGAGCCGTCCGATTTGACGACGACATCGTTTGGCGAGTTCAGACGCTTGCCGTTATAGCTTTCGGCCAGCACAGTGATGCGGCCGTCGAACTCGGTGCGGGTGACGCGCCGGCCGCCGTGCTCGCAGGAAATCAATCGGCCCTGGCGGTCGCGGGTGTTGCCGTTGACGTAGTTGGATGGCGAGCGGAAAACCGAGACGTTGCCATCGGGCATCCAACGCATCATCCGCTCATTGGGGATATCGCTCCAGATCAGGCAATTCAGGTCTGAGAACCAGACGGGACCTTCGGACCAACGGCAGCCGGTATAGAGTTCCTCCAGCCGGGCGCTGCTGGCGATCAAGCCGCGGAAACGGTCGTCACGGATGTCATAGAGCGCATCTTCTGACACGGGTCAGCTCCTCCCAAAGCGATGTGACGCTCTTCGTAAACGTAAACGGCAATGTGTTCCAGAGCCCGGCGCCTGCAAAAGCGTCGGACTCTGCATTTTTTCAAAGGGCTGTGTCCGGGTGCGGCGAGCCGTCATAGGCCCCCCAGATCGACTGGTCGAAGCAGATCATGGATCCGGTCATGAGGCCGGATTCCGCCGAGGAGAGATAGGCGCATGCGCGGGCTACTTCCTCGGGATCCACGAGGCGGCCGAAAGGCTGGCCGGCAGCCGCCTTTTCCAGCCAGTCGGCAGGTGCGCCATGAAATTCGCGCTGAATGCGATCCTCCCCCTCGGACGCCATCCAGCCGATGTTGAGGCCGTTGACACGGATGCGATTGCGCAGCAGTGCGTATGCCGTGTTCTTCGTCAAAGTTTCCAAGGCACCCTTCGAGGCGCAATAGGCGGCAATGAAGGGTTGCCCTGCCTTGGCCGACATGGAGCCAATATTGACGATCGTGCCTTCGATCTTCTCACGACGCATCACCTTCACCGTTTCCTGCATCAGGAAGAAAGGGGCGCGGACGTTGACGGCGAACATGGCGTCAAAGAGGTCTGGACTGGTATCCAGGATGGTTCCGCGGTCGGTGATGGCGGCCGCATTCACGAGCGCATCGACGCGGCCGAAGGTCTGGTCGCAGACATGAACGACGTTTCTGGCATCATCGACCTGCCCGAGATCCGCTTGGACATAGACGACCTTGATGCCGGTGGCGGCAGCGATCTCGTCGGCCTTCGCCTTGCCCTTCTGCTCGTTGCGGCCACAAATGACGAGGCCCTTGACGCCGCGCTCGGCAAAGAGGCGGGCGATTGTTGCCCCGAGCCCCTGGGTACCGCCGGTCACGATTGCGATCTTGCCGTCGAGGCGGCTATGGTCTGTTGTCATGCTTTCCTCCAATGAATGATGGGCCATATGCCAAAAGCTCCCGACGCGAGAGGCCCCGGGAGCAAAATTCGTCGATGCTTATGCGTCAGCTTCGCCGCCGCTCGCTTTGTTGCGCGAGTACCGATGTGAACCGCGCATCGTCCCAATCTTCCTGCAGCGCCTCATGCATCAACTGCGCCTGCGTCTTCGGGGCAAGGCCACCGACAGGTGGGTCGCGGTCGAGGTTGGTCGGGAAGGAATAGCCCTCTGCGCAGGCGGCGACGGCGTTACCGATCTCGCCTTCAGACAGATTGCCCTTCATCGTCTTCAATGCCGGGAATAGCCTGGCGCTCATGCGCTCGCGGTTGACCGTCTCCATGGCGCGGCCAAATGCGGAGGAGACCTGCAGCAGATTGGCGACGCGCTTGATGTTGGTCGAGCGGTTGGTACCGGCTGCGTGGAAGAGGGCCGGATTGAAGAATACCACGTCGCCCTTTTCGAGCGGCAACTGGACATGATGCGTTTCGAAATAGTCCTTGAATTCCTGGCGCTTGAGGGCGAGGTAACCCGGCTCGTAGGTCTGGCTATGCGGCAGGAAGAGCGTGGGGCCACTTTCAAGCGGCATGTCGCAGTGGGCGACCGCGCCCTGCAGTGTCAGCACTGGCGAGAGCCTGTGCACATGCGCCGGGAACTGCTCGATCACCTTGGAAGACTGGAAGCCCAGATGGTAGTCGCGATGAGCGGACTGTGCCGCGCCGCCCGGATTAACCCGGTTGACCTGTGCGGTCATCTGATAGCTCGGGCCGAGCCAGGCTTCGCTCGCGATCGCGACGATGGCGTTTGCATAGTATTCGGCGAAGTTTTCGGGATCGGCGAGGCAGTGCTTTTCCAGCGAGTTCCAGATGCGGTCATTGGCGCCCGCCTTGGCAAAGTGATCGCCGCCTCCAGTGGCGGTGCGATGCTGCTCCTCGATGATCTCGTCGAATATTGCGCTGGCCCGGTCGATGACGCTGGTATCCCTGTAGGCGTGCTTGAAGACGACGACGCCGGGGCCCTCACCGAAGGCTTCGCATATCTCGGCGAGGACCGCTCTGCGGCCTTCGGGGCTGGCGATCGCTGCTAAGACCTTGTCACTGTCGTAAATCAGAATGTTCTTTTCCACGGCCTCTGCCGTCGGATAGTCGGCGAGCGCCGTTGTCTTCTCGGCAAGCTTGCGGAAATCGCCGAGATCGCAGGCGTCTTCGGTCAGCCAGACGCGATCGGCGCGCAGTTTTTGTAGGTTGTCGGATTTCATCAGGTACTCCTCCCTTTCCGATGAGGGTACTATACGCCGCCGACCGGTGTGTTATAGATCAGGAATCCATCAAAAAACCATCAAAGACGGATAGCGTGGCGCATCGGTTTCTCGTCAAGGATATCGCCTTTCAGGCCGGCTTGAGCACGGCGACGGTGGATCGCGTCCTCAACGATAGGAGCGGGGTTCGGCACCAGACGATTTCAAGGGTTCAGGCAGCGATTGCCGAGCTGGAGAAGCAGCAGATCGGCGCAGAGGTGAGCGGACGAAAACTCGCAATCGATGTCGTCATGGAAACGCCGGAACGGTTCAGCACCGCGGTTCGCGACGCCTTCGAAGCGGAGGTTGCGACGTTCCTGCCGACAGTGTTTCGGTGCCGTTTCCATTTCGCCGAGGTCATGAAGCAGGCCGAGCTGGTGCAACTGATTGACCGGATCCGCCTGCGCGGCACGAACGGCATCGTGTTGAAGGCACCTGATGTTCCAGAGGTGGTCGCGGCCGTGGCACGCGCAACCGAAGCGGGGCTTCCCGTGGTTACGCTCGTGACGGACTTGCCCAATTCGTCACGCAGCGCTTACGCAGGTGCGGACAACCGGGCGGCCGGCGAGACGGCGGCCTATCTCATCGGTGCGCATTTCGGCGGAGCGCCGGGGCGCGTCCTCGTGACACTTTCCAGCGCTCGCTTTCGCGGCGAAGAAGAGCGGGAGATCGGCTTTCGCCGCGTGCTGCGTGAACGCTATCCGCTGATCGGCGTGACCGAGATCAGTGAAGGGCACGGTACGGACGCGGCGACGGGAACGCTGGCCGTACAGGCGATTGCGGCCGATCCGGCAATCGACGCGGTCTACTCGATCGGAGGCGGAAACCGGGCGGTGCTTGCTGCCTTCGAAGCCGCGCAACGGCCGGTCCGAGTCTTCGTGGCGCATGACCTTGATGCAGACAATCGCGCGCTGCTTGCCGCCCGCAAGATCGGCTTCGTGCTGCATCACGATCTGCGCACGGACGCCCGTTCGGCCTTCCGCGCCGTGATGGGTCGCTCGGTCAGAGGCGGAAGTGCGCCTTCGGCATTGTCGTCGGTGGAAATTGTCACACCTTACAACATGCCTGCGACGGGCTGAGCTTTGTCTTTCCCTTGCCGGCAAAATCGCGATACAGCTTTCGCACCAGCGAGGGAAACGGCATGGAATACAGCGATATAGGGATAATTGCGGCCTGGCTGACGGAGCAGGGGCTGAAAGGCGCCTCCGAGGCAGAGCTGCTGACCGGCTTCTGCAACGCGTGCCGCGAGCGCGGTCTTCCGCTCGATCGCGGCATGGCGCTGATGGATACGCTGCATCCCGTCCACGAGGGTCGGGCGTTTCGCTGGGATAGCCGGGAGGAGATCGAGACCGAATTCGAGTATGGACCCTCGAGCGATGGAGCTGCGCTCGACAGCTGGCAGCGCTCCGCCTTCTACTATCTTTGGGCCGGAGAAGAGAACGAGGTCAGACGGCGCATCGGCTTTGGCGATCCGACCGATTTCGTCATGCTCGACACAATGCTCGAGCAGGGCCATACCGATTTTGTCGCGATGGTCCACCGGTTCGCCAAGGCAGGCACGATCGGCGAGATGGATTGCTTCTTCTCTCACTTCGCGACGCGCCATCCCGAAGGGTTCTCGGATCAGGATCTCATTATCCTGCGAAAGCTGGTGCCGGTACTGGCACTTGCGATCAAGTGCATTGCGCTGGCGCGTATCGCGAGGACGATTGCAGAGGTTTATCTTGGCGATGATGCCGCGCGGCAGGTACTGGAAGGCAAAATCACGCGTGGGAAGTCGGAGCGGATCTCGGCGGCTCTCTGGTTCTCGGATCTCCTGAATTACACCAAGATATCCGACAGCGCGCCGCCGGAAGAAATCCTGCCGATGCTGAATGCCTACAGCGATGTCGTCATTTCGGCGATCCACGAGGCCGGCGGCGACGTGTTGAAGTTGATCGGCGACGGGGTCCTGGCAATCTTCAAGGGGGACGAACCGGCAGATGCCTGCTGCGCGTCGTTGCGGGCCGAGCGATTGCTGCGGCAGAAGCTGAAGGCGTTGAACGACGAACGCGCTCTCGAGGGGCGCCCAACGACGGAGGTCTATATCGGCCTGCACATCGGCGATGTCTTCTACGGCAATATCGGCAGCCGCGAGCGGCTGGACTTTACCGTCATCGGGCCTGCTGTGAACGAGGTTAGCCGGATCGCCTCGATGTGCCGATCGGTCGATCTCAACGTACTGATGTCGTCGGAGTTTGCGGCGACGATCCCGGAAGGCGAGCGCGGCGCGCTGGCCTGCATCGGTCGTTATGCACTCCGCGGTGTCAAGCGCGCGCAAGAGCTCTACACGCTCGACACGGCGCGCATCGAGATCTGATCGCCTCTTGCCTGTCGCTGCCCGGAAGAAATTTCACGGCGTTGTCGCCTTCTGCCGATAGAGGATTATATCGCGCTAAAGAGGCGGATTGCTTCTTTCAGCTTCCTCTAATCCAAATAGGAGAACGGCATGCAGATCAATCGTACAGGTTCAGCGCAGTGGTCCGGCGGACTGAAGGACGGCAAGGGACAGATTTCCACCCAAAGCAGCGCGCTCAAGCACTATCCCTACGGTTTTTCGAGCCGCTTCGAAGGTATTCCCGGCACCAATCCGGAGGAACTGATCGGAGCGGCCCATGCCGGCTGCTTCACGATGGCCCTGTCGCTCATTCTGGAGGAAGCAGGCCTCAAGGCGACCGATATGGAGACGACGGCAAAGGTGACGCTCGAGAGCGTGGAAGGCGGCTTCGCGATCACCGCGATTCATCTTACGCTGACCGGCACGGTTCCCAATACGGACGAAAGGACGTTCGTCGAACTCGCCAACAAGGCCAAGGCCGGGTGCCCGGTCTCGAAGGCGCTCTCGGCGGTTCCAATCTCGCTGGACGTCAAGCTCGCCTGAGCCCGACGGATAAGACGGAGTGTTGCGCACAGGCGTCGGCACTTTGTCGTCTGCCTGGTTTCTCAAGTCCCGCCTTATCTCAAAGCACTTGCGCCGCGGCCTAGGGCGGCGGGGCGGTATCGCCTGCCCTGCCGCGTCGAGCATTCCAATGCACAATCTGGCAACCCAAACGCCATCGCTGGAGTTAGGCGGTGGTGGGATCGCATTGGCGTTTGATCGTTCGGATCCTCAACGCACGAAAACCTTGACATATTACGATTGATATTTTACGACTGACGAAATTCAAAAATCGTCAGTCGTAAGCAAGGTGCGTGAAAATTGATCAACGATGCTGCGGAGAACACGATCGAACTAGCACGTCAGGAGAATGTGACGCGCATTCTCGACGCTGCCGAGCGGCTTTTCCGTCATTACGGATATTCAAAGACGACGGTTGCCGATATCGCTCGCGATCTCGGCATGTCGCCGGCCAACGTCTACCGTTTCTTTGCCTCGAAGGTGGAGATCCACCAGGCGATCTGCGGCCGCATGCTCGCCTTGAGCTATCAGATGGCCTGCGACACCTGCCACTTGCCGATCAGCGCCTCGGATCGGCTGCGCCGCTTCGTGCAGGGTCAATACCAGATGACGGTCGAGACCATGCTCGACCAGGAGAAGGTGCATGAGATGGTCATCGTCGCCATCGAGCGCGACTGGCACGTCATCGAGAAGCACGTCGACAGCATTCATGAATTGCTGGCTGATGTGATCCGTGAAGGGATCGCAGCTGGCGAGTTTGCCGAGCAGGACGCGGATGTCGCCTCCCGTTGTTTCGGGGCTGCAACCATCAGCCTCTGCCATCCGCAGATGGTGGCGCAATGTCTCGCCAAGACCAACCGCGCCACCGTCGATGAACTGGTCGAATTCACGATCAGGGCACTGAAAAAATAACGCGCGGCAAGGGCCGCAGATCAACCGATAACCGATTTCAGGAGTGCGAAAGATGATTTCGCTGAAGACAGTCCAGTTGCCGTCCTTTGTCAGTCTTGCGCTCCTTGGCGCCGTTGCGCTCGCCGTATCCGGCTGCAGCGAGGAGAAGAAGGCCGAGAGTGAAGAGATCATCCGGCCGGTCAAGGTGGTGGAAATTGCCGCGGCTGGCGATACGCGTGCGCTGGATTATTCCGGTGCGGTGAAGGCCCGCGTCGAGATGAACCTTGGCTTCCGCGTCGCAGGCAAGATCATCGACCGTCGCGTCAACATCGGCGATCGCGTCAAGCCAGGCGATCTGCTCGCTGAAATCGATCCGACCGATTACGAATTGGCGGTTAAGACCGCCGAGGCAAATCTTGCCGCTGCCGAAAAGGGTGTGGCGACCGCCGACCTTGCCAACAAGCGCGCCCAACAGCTCTATGACAAGAGCGTCACGGCAAAGTCACAGATGGAGCAGGCCGCGCTCAGCTACGATCAAGCGGTTTCGACACGGGATGCCGCAGCGTCGTCACTCGATCAGGCCAAGAACCAGGTCACCTATACAAAGCTCAAGGCTGACCGGAATGGTATCGTAACGTCGATCAGCGCCGACACTGGCGCTGTTGTCGCGGCAGGCACGCCTGTCGTCACCGTCGCGCTCGACGGCGAAAAGGAAGTGCAGATCGCCGTGCCGGAAAACGACATTGCGCAGTTCAAGCCCGGCAAGACGGTCAAGGCCAGCTTCTGGTCAGACAACAAGCTGGTGCTCGACGGCAAGGTGCGTGAGGTTTCCGGCAGTGCCGATGCGCAGTCGCGGACGTTCTCGGTTCGCGTCAGCCTTCCGACCGACGATCGCGTGCTGCTCGGCATGACGGCGACGATCGAGGCCGCCATTGGCAATGCCGAGACCAACGTCGCCATTCCGCTGAGTGCACTTGCCGAGAGGAACGGCAAAAAGATTGTCTGGGTCGTCGATCGCAATGCGTCAACCGTCCATGCCCGTGAAATCAAGGTCGCGGACTTCACCGGCGGCGGCGTCCATGTCGCCGACGGCCTGAAAACTGGCGATCTCGTCGTCTCGGCCGGCACGCAGTTCATGACCGAAAACCTCAAGATCAAGCTGCCGGAACAGCAGTCGGCGCAAGCCGAAACCGGCGACATCATTCGCTAGAGCCCGGCCAGGAGAGGATACGATCATGGACAACTCCACCGCCCAGAAGCGTCCCTTCAACCTGTCGCGCTGGGCCATCGGCCACCCGAGCATTGCGCGCTTCCTGTTTGGGCTGATCCTCATCACCGGCGTCCTCGGCTTGATGCGCATGGGTCAGAAGGAAGATCCGGATTTCACTTTCCGCGTTATGGTCGTGCAGGCCATATGGCCGGGCGCCTCCATCCAGGAAATGGAAGACCAGGTCGTCAACAAGATCGAGCGCAAGCTGCAGGAAACGCCGCATCTCGACTGGGTTAAATCCTATACGCGGGCTGGCAGCGCCATCATCACCCTGCAGGTCAAAGGCGATACCAACAGTGCGCAGGTGGCCGACGCCTTCTACCAAGTGCGCAAGAAGGTCGGCGACATCTCCAATGAGCTGCCGGAAGGGCTGCTCGGGCCCTATTTCAACGACGAGTTCGGCGATACTTACATCACGCTGCATTCGATCAGCGGCGATGGATACAGCTATCCCGAGTTGAAGAAGTTCGCCATCCAGGCGCGCGACATGCTGCTGACGACGCCCGGCGTCGAGAAGGCGGTGATCATCGGCGACCAACCCGAGAAGATCTACATCGACGTTTCCTCGAAGGCGCTGGCTGAACGCGGCCTGACCGTGCTCGACCTGCAGAATGCAATCAAGGGGCAGAACAGCGTCGATCCGGCTGGATCGGTCGATACCGGCACGCGTTCGGTGCGCATCTCCGTCGAAGGTGATGTCACGAAGGCGGAGGACATCCGCGAGCTGCGGCTAAAGGCCGGCAACCAGGTCACGCGCCTCGGCGATATCGCCACCGTCTATTCCGGCCTCGAAGATCCCTATCAGCGCAAGTATCGCTTCAATGGTCACGAGAGTGTCCAGGTCGGTGTCGTGATGGCCAAGGGCTTCAAGGTGACCGATGTCGGCAAGGATGTCGAAGCGACCTATCAGCGCTTCGAGGAATCGCTGCCCTACGGCGTGGCAGTCGACCAGATTTCCAACCAGCCCGACGTCGTCACCGATGCCATCAGCGAGTTCATGCATGCGCTCGGCGAAGCGCTGATCATCGTGCTCATCGTGTCCTTCCTGTCCATTGGCTGGCGCTCAGGTCTCGTTATCGCGATCGCTATCCCGCTTGTGCTGGCCGCGACCTTCGCCATCATGTACGAGCTCGGGATCGACCTGCAGCGCATCTCGCTCGGCGCCCTGATTATCGCGCTCGGCCTGCTCGTGGATGACGCCATGATCGTCGTCGAGTTGATGGAGCGAAAACTCGAGGAAGGTCTTGTGAAGATCGAGGCGGCGAGCTTCGCCTATTCCTCGACCGCCTTCCCGATGCTGACCGGCACGCTGATCACCACCGCTGGCTTTATTCCCGTCGGCTTTGCTGCATCGACAGCCGGCGAATATGTTCGCACGCTCTTCTATGTCGTCGGCATCGCGCTTGTCGTCTCATGGTTCGTCGCGGTCTATTTCACGCCCTGGCTCGGCTACATGATCCTGAAACAGCGCCATCATGCGGGCGAGCATCACGATGCCTTCGATACGCGCTTCTACCACCGCCTCAGAGCGACGGTGAGCTGGGCCGTGCGCCATCGCATCATCGTCATCGCGATGACACTCGTGACCTTCGTCACCAGCCTGTGGGCATTCCAGTTCATCCCGCAAAACTTCTTCCCGCAGTCGTCGCGCCCGGAAATCCTCGTCGACCTCTGGCTGCCCGAAGGCACCAGCATCAAGGAAGTCGAGACGCAGGCAAAGGCGCTCGAAGCCAAGATCATGGACGACAAGGACAAGAAATTCGTCGCCACGTATATCGGCGAGGGCGCCCCGCGCTTCTTCCTGCCGCTCGATCAGCAGCTTCGCAATCCGAACTTCGCGCAGCTTCTGGTTATGGCAAACGACGAGCCGGCGCGCGAACGGCTGATCGTGAAACTGCGGACCATCCTGGCGCAAGACTTCCCTGATATCCGCGGCAAGGTGGATCGTCTGTTCCTCGGCCCGCCGACGGGTTGGCCGGTGCAGATGCGCATCATGGGGCCTGATCGCCAGGACGTGCGCAAGATCGCGGACGAGGTGAAGGCAAAGTTCCAGGCCAATCCGCTGCTTGGCGCGATCCACGACGACTGGCTGGAGCCGGTAGCGGCAATGAAGCTGGTGATCGATCAGGATCGTGCCCGCGCTCTCGGCGTCTCCTCGCAGCGCGTTCGCCAGATGCTCCAGACGGCCGTGTCCGGTGCACCGCTCGACGACTTCCGCGATGGCGAGGAGACGGTGTCGATCGTCGCCCGGGAGCCGGAAGCGAACCGCGCCCTGCTGTCTGCCGTCAACTCGGTTTATGTACCGACGGATTTCGGCGGGTTCGTCCCAGTGTCGCAGGTTGCCAAGGTCGTGCCTGTCTTGGAGCAGGGGATCGAGTGGCGGCGTGACCGTCTGCCAACGATCACCGTGCGCGCAACGCTGCCCGATGGCGTGCAGTCCAATGACGTCGTCATGAAGATGTATGCCGACATGCAGTCCCTGCGCGACAGTCTGCCGGCCGGCTACAACATCGAGATCCAGGGCGGTGCAGAAGACTCCGCCGAAAGCCAGGCGTCGATCGCGGCCAAGGCGCCGATCATGCTCGTGGTCATCGTGCTCTTGCTGATGGCGCAGTTGCAGCACTTCGGCAAGGCGATGCTCGTGCTGGCGACCGGCCCGCTTGGGATCATTGGTGCGGCTGCGGCCTTGCTGATATCAGGCGCACCCTTCGGCTTCGTCGCCATCCTCGGAGTGATCGCACTGCTCGGCATCATCATCCGCAACTCGATCATCCTCGTCGACCAGATCGACCAGGACATCAAGGCGGGGATGCATCGGCAGGAAGCAATCGTCGGTGCAGCAGTCCGGCGCTTCCGCCCGATCATGCTGACGGCGCTGACGGCTGTCCTGGCGCTGATCCCGATCTCGCGTGGTGTCTTCTGGGGGCCGCTGGCTTACGCCATGATGGGCGGCATTCTGGTCGCGACGGTGCTGACGATCCTGGTGCTGCCGGCTGCGTACGCGCTGTTCTTCGGCAAGGAGCCGAAGGCGGCTGGCGCCGAAAGCGATCGGTCGAACGCCAATGACGACGCGGTGGATGATCGCCATCCCCCGGCTGTCGCTGCCGAGTGAAGTCAAAAGGCGCGGTGAAAGCCGCGCCTTTCTGCTTTGAGAGCTCAGCCTTCCGCGTTCGCGCGCTTTGGCAGCACGAGATCATCCACGGTGTAGGTGTGGAATTCGCTCGTCGAGACGCTGTCGAGCATGCGGAACTTCTCAAGAAAAGCCGGATCGGCGAAAAACTCGCCGACATTGCCTTCGTCCTGGATCGCTTCGATGTTGACGACGGTCGTGCCGTCCGTGCTTTTTGAAAGGTTGCTCCAGAGGAAGCCTTCCTTGCGCTCCGCGACATAGTGAACGACGTCCTGGATGATGCGGAAAGCCTCGTCCTGTTTTCCCGGATGGGCGTGAATGACGTTGACGATGAAGGTCGTGGGGGCGGGCGCGATGTTGAAGCCGGCGGCGTATTCTTTGGGCATGCGGGTCTCCGTGGTTGCAAGGCCGAGTTTTCGGCCAACGGGAGAGTGGTAGCCTTGTCCCTAGTACGGAAAAATGGGACGATGTTCCGAAAAGATCGGACTATTTTGTCCGCAATGGGAGGGGTACTTGGATAATTTTGGCGCGCTCGGAATATTCATACAGGCGGCCGAATTCCGCAGTTTCGCCAGGACAGGGCAGCAATTCGGTATTTCATCCTCGGCTGTCGGGAAAACAATTGCGCGGCTTGAGGATCGGTTGGGAGTGCGGCTCTTTCATCGCAGCACGCGCAGTATCACGCTGACGCCCGAAGGGGCGATGTTCCTTGAGCGCTGTCGGCGGATCGCCGGCGAGATCGAAGCCGCAGAGCTCGAGCTGGCGAGGACGAAGGCGGCGCCGCGTGGAAAGCTTCGTGTCAGTCTGCCATTGGCAGGCATGTTGTTCATGCCGACGATTACCGCCTTCATGCAATCCTATCCCGAGATCGAGCTGGACCTGGATTTTACCGATCGCCTTGTCGATGTGATCGAAGAGGGGTTCGATGCCGTCGTTAGAACCGGCGAGATCAGCGATTCACGCCTGATGACGCGCACGCTCGGCAAGTTCTCTCACCGCATCGTGGGCTCGAGCGAATACCTCGCCCGTATGGGCGTGCCGACGACATCGCAGGACTTGCGACGTCACTTTTGCCTGCATCACAAGTACCCCTCGAGCGGCAAACTGGAGCGATGGCCGTTCCGGACCGATGGCCCGTTGGATCTGCCCGTGTCCTCGATCGCGAGCACCTTGGAGCCGTTGATCTATATGGCCGAGCGCGGGATCGGGCTTGCTTGCCTGCCGCTCTTTACCGTGCGCGAACAACTCCGTTCGGGTCGGCTCATATCCGTGATGGAAGATGAGCTGGCAGACGTCGGCGCTTTTCGCATCCTATGGCCTGCCAATCGCTACCCGGCCCCGAAGATACAGGTCTTCGTCGACTACATGGCGCGGCACCTTTTCAGCTAGCCACGAAATCGGCTTCCGCTTTGAGGCCGAGCAGAGCGGCGCCGATCAGGCCGGGCTCGACGCGGCATTCGCTGCGCACCACCAGCGGGCGATCGAATTTGCGCAGGATGCGCTGCCGAACGGCCTTGTCGAGCTCTGCAAGCAGCGGTTCGACGTTGGAAAGCCCGCCGCCGACGGGGACGATGGTCGCGCCCGTGATGTTGATCGTCAGCGCGAGCGGTGAGGCGACGAGATCGACGAAGACGTCGATGGTGCGCGCCGACTTGGCCTCGCCCTTCAGCCAATCATCGATGATCTCCTGGCTGGAGAGGTCAATTTCATGCAGCGTCTTGTGCAGGCGTTCGAGACCACGCGCGCCGCCAACCGTATCGACGCAACCCTTCTGGCCGCAGCCGCAGGGATAGGCCGGAATCGCAACTGGCGGATTGCCTGCCTGTGATGCGAGCGCCGGGCCGTGGCCCCATTCGCCGGCAAAACCGCCAGCGGCATTGATCAGGCGGCCATCCGCAACGACACCGCCACCGACGCCCGTTCCAAGAATGGCACCCAAAACGATACGATGGCCGCGTCCGGCACCGAGATCGGCTTCCGCCATGGCGAAGCAGTCGGCGTCATTTGCGATCAATACCGGCAATCCGAGTTCGGCTTCCAGGTCGGCGGCGAGATTGCGGCCGTGGATGCAGGGGATGTTGGCGCAGGTGAGCCGCTGCGTGTCAGGATCGACCACGCCGGCGATCGAGAAGGCCAGGCGCCTCGGCTGCTCGCCGGTTTCTGCTATGATGGCGCGCAGCGTGTCGACGAAAGCAGCAAAATCGTCCTTGGGGGTCGGACGACGGCCGAGTGGCCTGATGTCGGCTTCGGAGTGTGCCACGCCGCCCTTGATGGCGGAGCCGCCGATGTCGAAAGAGATGATCATTCGGGTTCTGCTGGTTTGGATGGCTTCTGCGTCTGCTCGCACCCTTCCGCCGGTTTTGCAAGCCAAAATCCGGGCTAGGCTGGAAGCGTCATCTTCGCTTCGAACCCGGTTTTTGCGCCGGTCGCCGGCGACAACAACTCCAGCGTGCCGCCCATCTGGGAGACGATACGGTCGGCGATAGCCAGTCCGAGCCCGGAACCGGACGCTGTCGTCTTGCCGCGACTGAAGCGCTTTTTCAGACTCGCCATGTCGGCCTCGCGAACCAGCGGTCCGCCGTTGATGACGCGGATGATGCCGCCGCTTTCAAGGCTGACATTGACCGGCAGATCCGGATCGCCGTGCAGCAAGGCATTCTCGATCAGGTTTCGCGTGACGATGCCGAAAGCGTCCATGTCCGCGTTGCGGACGAGCTTTGCGTCCGGCGCCGCGGAATATCGAAGCCTACGATTCGTGCGGCTGTCGCGCTGGAAGTCGGTGACGACCATGTCCAGGACCGGGCGCAGGTCGACCGTGGTTGAGCTCCCACCGATGCCGGCTTCCGCGCGTGACAACTGCAAAAGCTTCTCTGCCAAACGGCCGAGATTGACCAGCGAAGCCTCGACCTGTTGGACGCGATCCTGCGTTGCACCGGGCGGCAGTTCCTCGATGAGGCGCTGAGCCTGTGCAAGCGCGCCGGCGATCGGCGTTCTCAGTTCGTGCGCGCTGTTGGCGGTGAATTCGCGCTCCGCTTCGAGGGCAGCGCGCAGGCGCCCGAGGAGCAGGTTGACCGATCGCGCAATTGGCCGTAGTTCGACCGGCAGCTTCTGGCCGTCGACCTCGGCCAAGTTGCCACTGTCCTTCGTCCCGATATCTCGCCGAAGCGTCTCGATCGGTCGCAGCGCGCGCCCGACGATGAACCAGATCGCGAAAATGCTGGCGGGAACGAGCGCCACCAAAGGGATGAGCAGTGTCACGGTGCTTTCGCGCACCGCCTCGCGCCGGTTCTTGAACCGATCGGCCACTTGCAGGAACAGAGAACCGTCGGCCGTCATCTCGGTATAGATTCGAGCCGTCGGCGTGTCGTGAAACCCCATGCGAAGCGGCGCGTCGAAGGGCTCGGCCGGGGCATCATTCGAGCGCAACGCTACCTTGCCGCTGGCGTCGCGCACCTGATAGGTCAAATACTCGCGTCTGGCCGCAGCGTCGAACATGGCCATGCTGTGCGGATCGATCTTCGTACTCTGGTTCAGATCGTCGAGGATCAGAGCCAGCAGGCGCTCGGTTGTCTCCTGCTGGGCGCCGTCGAAAATCTCATCGAATTCATGCTGCATCACCCGAAAGCTGAGGCCGATCGCAGCAAGCCAGAAGACGACCATGACGGTCGTCAGGGCAAGAATGAGCGGGCCGGTGATGCTGCGTTCGCGTTTCATCTTCATCCGATTGTGTAGCCGATGCCGCGTGCCGTGCGGATCCTGTCCTTGCCGATCTTCTTGCGCAAGCGGCTCACATAGACCTCGACCGTGTTGCTTTCGATCTCCGAGCCGAACGCATAGAGCGCTTCCTCGATCCGGTCCTTCGGAACGATCGCGCCTGGGCGCGCCGTCAAGAGGTCTAGCACCGCCCATTCGCGGCTCGTCAGGATGATCGTTTCGCCGGCCACGGAGAGCTGATGCAGGGGCCGGTTGATCTCGATATCGGAAATGCGGAGCACGGGATGCGGATTGGCGTCATAGCGGCGTGCCACCGCCATGATGCGCGCTTCCAACTCGTCCAGATTGAACGGTTTCACGAGGTAGTCGTCGGCGCCGGCGTTCAGCCCGTCGATGCGATCCGAGATCTGGTCTCGCGCCGTCAAGATGATAACGGGCGTCTTCAGGCCTCTTTCGCGAAAGCGGCGAAGAAACTCTACGCCGCTGCCGTCCGGGAGCTGAAGATCGAGAAGGATCACCCCGTACTCGACAGGTCGAGCCGCGGCGTCAGCATCGGCGAGATTTTGCACCCAGTCGACGGCATGATTGGCCGCGATGACGTGATCCCGCACTGCTCCACCAATCATTCTGTCATCTTCAACCAGCAGAATTCGCACAGTTTTTTCCTCGGTGCCAGTTAGCCCGCAGTTCAACCCTCGGTCAAGCAAGCCTTGATCGACAAAGATGACAAGCAGATGGCATCCAGCGACCGCGCCGCAAGTCAAAATAGGATGTGCAATTTCTCAATGCACTCGACATTTGCCCGAATTCTGGTTTGATCTGCCGCAATAGGCATCTTCGCGTCGGCTACGGCCGGTCCTTTCAGCATGGTAGAGACTTGATGGTAAGAAAATCCGAGACTTCGGGACGGCTGGATGACGCGGCGCGTGCAGGATGGCTCTACTACGTGGCGGGGCGAACACAGGATGAGATTGCCTCTTCCATGGGGATTTCGCGGCAATCGGCACAGCGTCTGGTGTCGCTCGCCGTTGCCGAACGGCTGATCAAGGTGCGGCTCGACCATCCGATCGCCGCCTGCCTCGAACTCGCCAATGCTGTGCGCAAGAAGTTCAACCTCAAGCATGTCGAGGTTGTGCCAAGCGACCCAGGCTCCAGTTCGACGACCGTCGGCATCGCGGAGGCAACTGCGGCCGAAATCGAGCGCTGGCTGAAGCGGGCGGATCCGATCGTGCTGGCGGTCGGGACAGGGCGAACGTTGAAGGCCGCGGTCGATCAGCTGCCCGCCATCGAATGTCCCAACCATCGTATTGTGTCGCTGACTGGCAACATCGCGCCCGACGGTTCGGCCGCCTATTACAACGTCATCTTCAGCATGGCCGACGCGGTGAAGGCGCGGCACTTCCCGATGCCACTGCCAGTCCTGGTGACGTCGGCGGAGGAGCGGGAAACATTACACGGCCAGCAGCTCGTCCGCTCGACGCTGGAGATCAGCGCGCAGGCGGACGTGACGTTCGTCGGAATCGGCGAGCTCGGCATCGACGGACCGCTTTGCGTCGACGGCTTCCTGGAGAAGGACGAGATGATGGAGCTGATGCGCAACGGCGCTGTCGGCGAGATCTGCGGCTGGGTATTCGACGGCGAGGGCAAGCTTCTCGACAACCCGATCAACGAGCGGGTGGCCTCTGCGTCGATCCCCTCGCGCGAGTCGTCGACCGTCATTGGAATCGG
This sequence comes from Rhizobium favelukesii, assembly GCF_000577275.2. Lineage (NCBI taxonomy): Bacteria > Pseudomonadati > Pseudomonadota > Alphaproteobacteria > Hyphomicrobiales > Rhizobiaceae > Rhizobium > Rhizobium favelukesii. The sequence continues at coordinate 3,677,496 of NZ_HG916852.1, read as the reverse complement.
CAAGGGCAAGCGCAAATTCAAGGCGATCAAGGCTGCTGTAACAGGCCATCAGATCAATGCGCTTATCACCGATGAGGACACCGCTGAGTATCTGCTCAGGCCGTGAGCAAATATATATTCCATTAAATTCAAATGGATAACCTACATCTTCGCTGATGCAGCAACGAATGGTGATTGACATTTTTCTCCCATAGGCGAGTAATTGCTCATGAGCAAAGCGAATGCTCGCACTCATCTTCTGGGAGGAAGATATGACATTGAGAACTCTCCTGCTGGGCGCCTGCTCAGCACTGGCGTTTGCCGGCATGGCTTCGGCCGAAACGCTGACAATCGCGACCGTCAATAACGGCGATATGATCCGGATGCAGAAGCTGACGGATGACTTCAAGAAGAAGAACCCCGACATTGATCTCGAGTGGGTGACACTCGAAGAAAACGTCCTGCGCCAGAAGGTTACGACCGACATCGCGACCAAGGGTGGCCAATACGACGTTATGACGATCGGTACGTATGAAGTTCCGATCTGGGCCAAGCAGGGCTGGCTTCTGCCGCTCGACAACCTCGGCGCAGATTACGATGCCGACGACCTGTTGCCGGCAATCCGCAGCGGCCTGACCGCAGACGGCAAGCTCTATGCAGCGCCGTTCTACGGCGAAAGCTCGATGGTCATGTACCGCAAGGACCTGTTCGAAGCCGCCGGCCTGAAGATGCCTGACGCGCCGACCTGGGACTTCATCGCGGAAGCCGCGAAGAAGATCACCAACAAGGACAAGGAAATCTACGGCATCTGCTTGCGCGGCAAGGCTGGCTGGGGTGAAAACATGGCCTTCCGGACGGCTATGTCGAACTCTTTCGGAGCCCGCTGGTTCGATGAGCAGTGGAAGCCGCAGTTCGATCAGCCGGAGTGGAAGGACACGTTGAACTTCTACGTCAACCTGATGAAGGAAGCTGGACCTCCCGGTGCATCCTCGAACGGCTTCAATGAAAACCTGGCGCTCTTCCAGACCGGCAAATGCGGCATGTGGATCGACGCGACCGTTGCTGCCTCCTTCGTCAGCAACCCGAAGGAATCCACCGTCGCCGACAAGGTCGGCTTCGCTCTGGCTCCGGATAAGGGCCTCGGCAAGCGCGGCAACTGGCTCTGGGCCTGGAGCCTTGCAATTCCGGCGAGCTCGCAGAAGGTCGAAGCAGCCGAGAAATTCGTCGCTTGGGCAACGAGCAAGGATTACACCAAGCTCGTCGCCGAGAAGGACGGCTGGCTGAATGCACCTCCCGGCACGCGCTCTTCGCTCTATGCGAACGCCGACTACCAGAAAGCCGCGCCTTTCGCCAAGATGACGATCGACAGCATCAACGCGGCTGACCCGACCAAGCCGACCGTCAAGCCGGTCCCCTACGTCGGTGTCCAGTTCGTCGCTATCCCTGAATTCCAGGGCATCGGCACGGCCGTCGGCCAGCAGTTCTCAGCAGCTCTTGCAGGACAGGTCTCGGTCGATCAGGCGCTGCAGAGCGCGCAGCAGCTGACGACCCGTGAAATGACCAAGGCTGGTTACATCAAATAGATAACCTCCTGAGAAGGCGGGGCGTTTGACCTCCCCGCCCATCTGGGTCGCCGAATGCCCAAACTGCGTCGGCGACCCCCTTTGTCTCAGCTGTCCTGCAGTCGTCTGCCTCTTTGAACAGGATCGGTCATCGCCATGGCAACGTTACACACCCGCTCCGCAGCGCGAATGATGATCGCACCGTCCGTTGTGCTGCTCTTCCTGTGGATGATCGTCCCGCTCGCGATGACGATCTATTTTTCGACGCTGAACTACAATTTGCTCAGCCCGGGCATGGAAACCTTCGTCGGCTTCCTGAACTATAAATATTTCCTCACCGATCCGGCCTTTTTCTCCGCGTTGATCAATACGTTGCTGCTGGTGCTCGGCGTGCTCCTGATCACTGTCGTGGGCGGCATCGCGTTTGCGCTGCTCCTGAACCAGGATATCTACGGACAGGGCATCGTTCGCATCCTGGTGATTGCCCCCTTCTTCGTCATGCCGACGGTTGCGGCTTTGGTGTGGAAGAACATGTTCATGAACCCGGTCAACGGGCTCTTTGCACATCTCGCCAAGGCGCTTGGATTGCAGCCCTATGACTGGCTTGCCAATGCGCCGCTCTTCTCGATCATTCTGATCGTCGCCTGGCAGTGGCTGCCCTTTGCGACACTGATCCTGCTGACCGCCCTGCAGTCGCTGGACGAAGAGCAGCAGGAGGCCGCCGAGATGGATGGCGCCGGTGTTGTTTCGAAGTTCATCTACATCATCCTGCCGCATATGGCCCGCGCCATCACGGTGGTGATCCTCATCCAGACAATCTTCCTGCTCTCGGTCTTTGCCGAAATCCTGGTCACCACCAACGGCGGCCCCGGCACGCAGAGCACGAACCTCACCTATCTCGTCTATGTGCAGGCGCTTCTGCAGTTCGATATCGGCGGCGCTTCGGCAGGCGGTATCGTCGCGGTCATCCTCGCCAACATCGTTGCGATCTTCCTCGTGCGCCTTGTCGGCAAGAATCTGGAGGCTTGAGATGGCTAGAAAAGTCACAACTCAGCGCAAGGTGGTCATGACCGCCATCGCCTGGACGCTCGGCATCCTGATCTTCTTCCCGATCCTCTGGACCTTCCTGACGAGCTTCAAGACGGAAGCGGATGCCATCGCCTCGCCGCCGCAGTTTCTGTTCTTCCACTGGACGACGGAGAGCTATACGGAAGTGCAGAGCCGCTCAAACTATCTCAGCCACTTCATGAACTCGGTGATCATTTCCTTCGGCTCGACGCTGATCGGCCTGATCATCGCCATTCCAGCCGCCTGGGCGATGGCGATTTCGCCGACCAAGCGGACGAAGGACGTGCTGATGTGGATGCTGTCGACCAAGATGATGCCGCCGGTCGGCGCGCTGATCCCGATCTACCTGATGTTCCGCAACTCCGGCCTGCTCGACAGTCGCCTCGGCCTGGTGATCATCCTGACGCTGATCAACCTGCCGATCATCGTGTGGATGCTTTACACCTACTTCAAGGAAATTCCCGGCGAGATCCTGGAAGCCGCGCGCATGGACGGCGCCTCGCTTGCCAAGGAAATCATCTACGTGCTGACGCCGATGGCGGTCCCGGGCATCGCCTCGACGCTGCTTCTCAACATCATCCTGGCTTGGAACGAAGCCTTCTGGACGCTCAACCTCACCGCGTCGAAAGCGGCGCCGCTGACGGCGTTCATCGCTTCCTATTCCAGCCCCGAAGGCTTGTTCTACGCCAAGCTTTCGGCAGCCTCCACCATGGCGATCGCGCCGATCCTGATCCTCGGCTGGTTCTCGCAGAAACAACTCGTCCGCGGCCTGACCTTCGGCGCGGTGAAATAAGACATCAGGGAGACAAACATGGGAAGCATTACCCTTCAGAAAGTTTCGAAGGTCTTCGGTGAAGCCAAGGTCATCCCTTCGATCGACCTCGAGATCAAGGACGGCGAGTTCGTCGTCTTCGTCGGCCCGTCCGGCTGCGGCAAGTCCACCCTGCTCCGACTGATTGCCGGTCTTGAGGATGTCAGTGGCGGCAACATCGTCATCGACGGCAGGGATGCAACGGAAAAGGCTCCGTCGGAACGTGGTCTAGCGATGGTGTTCCAATCCTATGCGCTCTACCCGCATATGAGTGTGCGCAACAACATCGCCTTTCCGCTGAAGATGGCAAACATGGACAAGGCGGAGATCGACAGGAAGGTTGCCGATGCCGCCCGGGTTCTGAACTTGACTGACTACCTCGAGCGGAAGCCGCGACAGCTTTCGGGCGGCCAGCGCCAGCGCGTGGCGATCGGCCGTGCGATCGTGCGCCAGCCTTCGGCCTTCCTCTTCGACGAGCCGTTGTCGAACCTCGATGCTGCTCTGCGCGTCAACATGCGCCTGGAGATCAGCGAGCTGCACCAGCAGCTGAAGACGACGATGATCTACGTCACCCATGACCAGGTGGAAGCCATGACCATGGCCGACAAGATCGTCGTACTGAACCGTGGAAATATCGAGCAGGTGGGTTCGCCGCTCGAGCTCTATCACAAGCCGCGCAATCTCTTCGTCGCCGGCTTCATCGGCTCACCGAAGATGAATCTCGTGAAAGGCCAATATGCTGCGCAGTTTGGTGCGCACACGATCGGGGTTAGGCCCGAGCACATGTTGCTTTCGACCGAAAGCGGCGACTGGAAGGGCAAGGTGATGGTCGCCGAGCACCTCGGCGCCGACACCTTCCTGCATGTCGATGTCGAGGGTATCGGCCATGTTACCGCGCGGGGCGGCGGCGATTTCCCGGCCAAGGCCGGCGACCTCGTCTATCTGACGCCCGACAAGACGCGGATCCACAAATTCAACGAAGGCGGCCTCGCCATCTGAGCGCATTGTTGCCGGGTTGGGGACGAAAGCGCAACGCCGGACAAGGTGCCCGGCGTGCCGATACCGGGGTCGCAGCCGAGCCCGAAGACCTTCAAGAGGACTGAAACATGACGTGCAAACTATCGCTGGCAACGCTTTCCGAGGCGGCAAAGACGGCCGCCGTACCGACCTATGAGCGGGCGTCGCTGAAAGCGGGCATCGTGCACTTCGGCGTGGGCAATTTCCACCGTGCCCATCAGGCCATCTATCTCGACGACCTTTTCAATCTGGGCCAGGATCATGACTGGGCGCTTGTCGGCGCTGGTATCCTGCCGTCCGATGCAGCGATGCGCGAAAAGCTCGCCGCCCAAGACTTCCTGACGACCGTCGTCGAGCAGGACAACAACAAAACCGCCGCGCGGATCACCGCGCCGATGGTCGACATCCTGCCGGTGGGCGATGTCAGGACGATCATCGCCAAGCTCGCGGATCCCACGATCCGTATCGTTTCGATGACGATCACCGAGGGCGGCTATTTCATCGACGCATCTGGTAAGTTCAATCCCGACCATCCGGCGATCGCTGCGGATGGCCAGAACCCTGCCGAGCCGAAGACGGTCTTCGGCCTTGTTGTCGCCGGCCTCAAGGCGCGCAAGGAAAAGGGCATCGTGCCTTTCACCGTCATGTCCTGCGACAACATCCCCCATAACGGCGTCGTCACCGCGAATGCCGTTATCGGCACAGCACGGCTTTCGGATCCTGCCTTTGCCGACTGGGTCAAGGCGAACGTCGCGTTCCCGAATGCCATGGTCGACCGCATCACGCCGGCCACCGGACAGCGCGAAATCGATCTCTTGAAGAATGCCTTCGGCATCGAAGACAACTGGCCGGTCTATTGCGAAGAGTTCAAGCAGTGGGTGCTGGAAGACAAGTTCACCGCCGGACGCCCGGCGCTGGAGAAGGTCGGGGTCACCTTCGTGCCGGATGTGACGCCCTACGAGCACATGAAGATCCGCATTCTCAACGGCGGCCACGCGGCGATCGCCTATCCCGCAGCGCTGATGGACATCCACTTCGTACACGACTCGATGGAAGATCCGTTGATCCGGGCCTTCTTGGCGAAGCTGGAAAAAGAAGAGATCATCCCGATCGTTCCGCCGGTTCCCGATACCTCGCTGACGGACTACTTCGCGCTGATCGAGCACCGACTGCTCAATCCGAAAATTGCCGATACGATCCCGCGTCTGGCGCAGGACGGATCGAACCGGCAGCCGAAATTCATACTGCCGTCGACGCAAGACAATCTGAGCCAGGGCCGCGATGTCGTCGGCCTGGCGTTGGTTTCGGCACTGTGGTGCCGCTACTTCGCTGGAAAAACGGATAGTGGCAAGGACATTGTCTTCAACGACGCCAGCGCCGACCGGCTGCATGCGGCGGCTTTGAAGGCCAAGGATGATCCGATGGCCTTCCTCGCCTTCGACGACATCTTCGGCGCGGTGTCGAAATCCGAGCTGTTCCGCAAGCGCTTCGCCCACGCATTGAAAACCTTGTGGGAAAAGGGCACGCGTGAAACCCTACAGCTTTATCTCGACAATAAGCTTGCTGTGTAAGGATCAGTGGCGGCATTCCTGCCGCCGCCTCCGCCCCGTCCGGCGGATGGGTTCTTCCTGCACCAATTGCGATTGGGTCTACCATGGCTGAGGCTGAAACACGGCTGGTCATTTTCGATTGCGACGGCGTTCTTGTCGATAGCGAACCGATATCGGTGAGCGTCTTGGTCAAGGCGATGAACGATCTCAACGTTCCGATTACCGAGGAGGAGGTCTACGGGCGTTTCCTCGGGCGAAGTCTCGCAACGGTGATCGAGACGATGAAGTCCGAATACAACGTCCACCCGGGCCAGGAATTCCTCGAGCAGATCCGTACAGACCTCTACGCCCGGTTTCGCAAGGAGTTGAAGCCGATGGACGGGATCGCCGAGACGATCGACACCCTCGGCATTCCCTGTTGCGTCGCCTCCTCAAGTCAGGTCGAACGCATTCGCCTGTCGTTGACGGTCACCGGCCTGATCGACCGGCTGCCTGATATTTTCAGCGCGACGATGGTCAAGCATGGCAAGCCGGCGCCCGACCTCTTCCTGCATGCAGCGCGCGAAATGAACGTCGATCCGGCAAATTGCGTCGTCGTCGAAGACAGCCCTGCTGGGATCGAGGCGGCGAAGGCCGCAGGCATGACGGTATTTGCCTTCACCGGTGGTTCGCACGCCAATTTTTCCGGCTATCGCGCTGAACTTGACCGGCTTTCGCCTGAAGCCGTGTTTGACGCGATGCCGGATTTGATACACCTTATCCGCAAACATAAGCAGGATGGGATGCACCTTTAATGCCTCAGCATGTGGTTGCGGTCGATATCGGCACGGGCAGTGCGCGCGCCGGCGTCTTCGACGCTCGCGGCGCGCTGCTGGGCAAGGCCGAACACCCGATCATCATGAACAGGCCGCGTGAGAACCACGCAGAACACGATTCCGAAGACATCTGGTCGGCGGTCTGCATTGCCGTGCGCAAGGCGATGGAGCAATCGGGTGCGGCGCCTGCATCGGTGGGCGCGATCGGCTTCGACGCCACCTGTTCGCTCGTCGTGCGCGATGTCGATGGCGGCCAGATCAGCGTTTCCACCGGCGGAGAACGGCGCTTCGACACGATCGTCTGGCTCGACCATCGGGCGCTGAGAGAAGCCGATTTCTGCACGGCCACGGAGCATCCCGTGCTGGAGCATTCCGGGCATTTCATGTCGCCGGAAATGGAAATGCCAAAGCTGATGTGGCTGAAGAAAAAGCTGCCTGGCACCTGGATGAACACCGGCTATCTGTTCGACCTCGCCGATTTCATGACCTGGAAGGCGACCGGCGCGCTTGCCCGCTCGCGCTGCACGCTGACGGCCAAGTGGAACTATCTCGCGCATCTCAACAAGGGGTGGCAGAAGGATTTTCTCGAGCAGATCGGGCTTGATGACCTCCTCGAACGTGGACGGCTGCCGGAGGAAACAGTGCCGGTCGGCGAGAGTGTCGGGACGCTGACGCAGGAAGCCGCCTCGGCGCTCGGATTGACGACGGCGTGCCATGTCTCCGCAGGCATGATCGATGCCTATGCAGGGGCGCTGGGCGCGCTTGGCGGTGAGGCACAAGATGCCCGCCGGCTGGAACGCCAACTTGCGCTCATTGCCGGCACGTCGAGCTGTATCGTGTCCTTCTCGCGCGAGCGCAAGCCGAGTCACGGCATGTGGGGTCCATACTACGAAGCTGTCTTTCCAAAGTCCTGGCTGGTTGAGGCAGGGCAATCGGCGACGGGTGCGTTGCTCGATCATATCGTGCGGATGCACGCGGCTGGCGGCGAACCGACTGCGGCGCTGCATCAGAAGATCGTCTTCCGCATTGCGCAGCTTCGCTCCGAGGAGGGGGACGAATTCGGCGCCCGGATCTTCGTCCTGCCTGATTTTCACGGCAACCGCTCGCCGCTCGCCGACCCGCATGCCGTCGGCGGTATCAGCGGTCTGACCCTCGACACGTCCTTCGATGGGCTCTGCGCGCTCTATTGGCGCACAGCAGTGGCGATTGCGCTCGGGATCCGCCACATCCTCGAGCGGATGAAGGAATATGGCTATGTGCCGGACACGTTGCATGTCGCTGGCGGCCACGTGAAGAACCCGGTGCTGATGGAGCTCTATTCGGATGCAACCGGCTGCAAGGTTGTGGTGCCGAAGATGAACGAGGCCGTACTCCTTGGCACGGCGATGGCCGCTTCCGTAGCCTGCGGTCTCTATGGAGATCTCGCAGAAGCCGGATCGGCCATGTATCCCGGCGGCGAAGAGCGACTGCCGAATGCGGCCAAACGGGCCCTTTATGACCGCGATTATCGCAGGCTGCTTGGCATGTATCGTCATCGCGCCGAACTGGAGGCGATGGAGTAGACGCCTAGCGGTTTCCGCCCTCCCCGAGCATGCTACCAAATTCGGTCATACGACGGGTGCGGGCACTCGCTTCTTCGCCGGCGGCGGCGATCACGGCTTCTGACAGACAGTCGAGCAGGGCCATCAGCGGTGGCAGGTTGTCGTCGCCATCGGAGCGGGCAGACGGAAGGGCGAGCACAAGATTGGCCTGATCGGGAATCCAGTTGGCGCCTTGTGCGGTGATCAGGATGACCTTGTATCCGTAGCGCCGTGCCGTCCGGGCCAGCAAGCGGGCTTTGCCGAAACGACGACTGTCGATCACGACGAGCAACGCGTCATTGCCATCGAGCCGTGCGAAAAGCTCGGCGAAACGGCTGCCCGTTCCATCAAGCGCATGAATGCCGTCGCGGGCATAGGTCAATCGCTGTGCAAAGTGGGACGCGAAACCGGACAGGCGCGCATGCGAGGCGACAAAAACCTCATGAGCGGCCGATATCATCGACACTGCCTCGTTCCACTGTGGCTGGCCCGTCAGATGGTAGATATGGTGCAGCGCCTGGATCTGTTCGGAGACAAGTACCGCGAGCGGCTTACCGGCGGAAGCGTCGGTCTGCAGCTCGGTGAGCGACGCCTGCATCTGCGTCGGCGAGATGGCGCTTGTCTCGCGAATGTGGACCTTGACGCTGTCGAGCCCCTGATAGCCGAGCGCACGCAAAAAACGGCCCACCGTCATTGGGCTCAGATCCAGCCGATCGGCAACGGAGGCGGCTGTTTCGAACGGCAGGTCGTTCAGATGCTCGGAGAAATATTTCGCGATCCGTCGTTCGGCCGGGGTGCCGGACTTGGCATATTGGCGGAGCTTCTGGACAAAATCTTCCACGTCAGCCGTCCTGATCTTCCCGGAAGCATTTCTCGGATATGCAGGGCCCACCCTTGTCGTTTGCAACTATTCCGGAAGCTGCGTCTCAGGATCAAACACTCATAGATGATAAATTACTATATATTAACATAGATTTTCCGACAAGTTTTGGGTCGATCGACGGAATTTATTTCAGCCTTGCCGTTCAAAGTGCAGATTCCTACATGGTTATTGCAACCGGAGACCTCAGGATGATCTTTCAGGCGTCACGCCTATCCCTCATCAATCTTTTTGCTGCGGAAACACGCTCAGTCTTCTGGAAGGTCCTGGGATTGACTCTTCTGGTGCTTGCCGGGCTTTGGCTGGCGCTGCGCAGTGCCTTTATGTCGTTCGTTTTTCCGTGGATTGCCAGCTTTTTTCCCGCGATGCCGGATTGGGCGGGGTGGCTCGGCTTCGTGTTTGCGATCGCTGCCGCCATCGGGCTTGCGCTCGGGTTGGCGCTGTTGCTGTCACCGGTAACAGCGCTGATCGCCGGCCTGTTTCTCGACGATGTGGCCGAGGTGGTGGAAAAGCGGGACTATCCCTCGGATCTGCCTGGCACAGCAATGCCGCTCGGTCCGGCGCTCGCAAGCTCTATCAAGTTTCTCGGCGTCGTCATCCTTGGCAATATCATCGCGCTCTTCCTGCTCTTCGTGCCGGGCATCAACCTGATCGCGTTCTTCCTCGTCAACGGCTACCTGCTTGGCCGGGAATTCTTCGAGTTTGCCGCGATGCGGTTCCGTTCGCCGCAGGAGGCACGGTCGTTCCGCGCCAAGCATGCGGCGACGGTCTTTCTCGCGGGGCTTGTCATTGCTGCCTTCCTGGCCATCCCGATCGTCAATCTGCTGACGCCGCTCTTCGCCGCCGGGCTGATGGTGCACCTGCACAAACTGATTTCCCGCGAGGACATGGGACTTCGCGGCTAAGGGTCAGGTGGAGCGTGCCGAAATCTGCCTCCAGGCTTACTCGACGGCCTCTCCAATCACTTGGCGCGGTAGCTCGACCAGCGGCGCCGGCACGTCGCAGGTCTTCTCGGGCGATTTGCAGATGTCGGCGATGACGCAACGCTCACATTCCGGCTTGCGGGCCTTGCAGGTGTAGCGGCCATGCAGGATGAGCCAGTGGTGCGCGTGATAGAGGTAGCGCTTCGGGACGACCTTCATCAGCCGTTCCTCGACCTCATCCGGCGTCTTACCCGGCGCCAGCCTGATGCGGTTGGCGATGCGGAAAATGTGGGTATCCACCGCCATTGTCGCCTGACCGAAGGCCATGGAGAGCACGACGTTGGCGGTTTTGCGGCCAACACCGGGAAGCGTCACCAGCTCGTCGCGCGTTTGCGGCACGACGCCGCCGAATTTCTCGACCAGGATCTGCGAGAGAGCGATGACGTTCTTCGCCTTGTTGCGATAAAGGCCGATCGTCTTGATGTAATCCCGCACCCGTTCCTCACCGAGCGCCAGCATCTTTTCGGGCGTGTCGGCGATCTTGAAGAGCGCGCGCGTCGCCTTGTTGACGCCGGCATCCGTCGCCTGGGCGGACAGGGCCACGGCGACGACAAGTGTGAACGGGTTTGTATGCTCAAGTTCGCCACTGGGCTCCGGGCGCTGGACGGAGAAGCGGCGGAATATCTCCTCGCGCTCGGCTTCGGAATAGGCGGAACGGATCGTTGCCGGCTTCTTGCGGTGAAGGATCACTTTTGAGGTCTGCGGCGATGTGGCGGCGGATTTGAGTTTCGGAGTTGGCATGGAAAACCTATACTTGGCAGCCATGATGGAAAGCAACGCTGATAGAGCCAACGAACAACCTGTTTTTGCCGCCGAGCTTTTTCCTTATCGGTCGCTTGGCCGCAAGGGTTTCAAGGTCTTGCTGCTTGTGACCGGTGCGGTGTGTTGCATGTATGGCATGTTCTTTGTGGCGACGGGCGCCTGGCCGATCGGCTTCTTTTTCGGGTTGGATTTTCTGTTGCTCTACGGCGCCTTCTGGTTGAACTACCGTTCCGGCCGGGTGCGGGAGGAAGTGACCGTGTCGCGTAGTGATATTTTGGTGCGCAAGTTCGCGCCTTCCGGGCGGATGGTCGAACATCATTTCAATCCCTTCTGGACGCGCTTCTTCGTCCGCCGGCATCAGGAAATCGGCATCCTTTCCATGTATATTTCCGGGGAGGGGCGGGGCACGGATATCGGTTCCTTCCTCAATCCCGATGACCGCGAAAGCTTTGCCAGGGCCTTCAAGCGGGCGCTTGCCACCGTCAAGCAGCGGATTTGATCGGCACGCAAGAATCGGGTGGTTTGCGAGGGCCACTTGACTATCTCCTTGGTACAAGGAGAAAGATCATGAATATGGTAGCCAAGCTGAACAACGACATCACGCCCGATGGCTCTGATTATGAGACCGTACGCCAGGTGATCGAACTCATCACCGAGGACTATCGCGATCAGCCGTCTCTCGAAACGATTGCAGCGCGGCTGAGCCAATCGCCGACGCAGTTGCAGAAGACGTTTACGCGGTGGGCCGGCCTGTCTCCGAAGGCTTTCCTGCAGGCCGTCACGCTCGACCATGCAAAGCGGCTTCTGCGCGAAGAAGCGATGCCATTGCTGGAGACGTCGATCGAGGTCGGGCTTTCCGGCCCCAGCCGTCTGCACGATCTGTTCGTCACGCATGAGGCCATGTCACCTGGCGAATGGAAGGCCAAGGGCGGCGGGCTGACGATCCGCTACGGCTTCCATCCTTCGCCGTTCGGCGTTGCGCTCGTCATGGCGACGGACCGTGGCCTGGCGGGGCTTGCTTTCAGCGATCTCGGGGACGAGGCGGCTTGTCTTGATGACATGACATGCCGCTGGCCGAATGCGAGTTACGTCGAGGATGCCGAAGCAACAGCGCCCTATGCCGAGCGCATATTCGAGCCCGGCCGCTGGACGTCGGAGCAGCCGCTGCGCGTCGTGCTGATCGGCACCGATTTCCAGGTGGAGGTATGGGAAAGTCTGTTGAAGATTCCCTTCGGCAGGGCCGTCACCTATAGCGATATCGCCAATGACATCGGCCGGCCAAAGGCGATGCGCGCGGTTGGTGCGGCGGTCGGTGCCAACCCGATTTCCTTTGTGGTCCCCTGCCATCGGGCGGTCGGCAAGGGCGGCGCCTTGACCGGCTATCACTGGGGCCTCACCCGCAAGCGGGCCATACTGGGCTGGGAAGCCGCCCACGCCTGAGGCTGGCTTCGGCTTTTATTGTGCCGCTAGGTCCAGCAGCACCTTGGCGGCACTTTCGTCGGTAATCAGCGTATTGCAGCCGATCCGCTTGATCGTGGCCCGAATTGCCACGGCGCGATGGGCGCCGCCCGATGACAGCACGATGTGCTTTGCTTTTTTCAGCGTGTCGAGGTCCACCGACATGACGCGGCTGTTGATCGAGTGATCGATCGTATTGCCGTCCTTGTCGAGGAAGTTGAACATGGTGTCGCAGACGCAGCCGGCGTCGATCAGCTGCTGCAACTCGGCCTTCGAGATCCAGCCTTCCGACAAGGACGTGGAATGCGGCCCGATGTCGCCGCAGCTGACGATCGCGAGATCCAGCGTTTCCGCCAGGCGATAAATCGTGTCCAGCCCGCATTTTTCGACAAGGTTTCGCTTCGTCTCGGTCGAATCCACAAGCAGCGGCGCGAGGAACATGTAGCACTCCGCACCGAGCTGGCTCGCCAGACGCCAGGTGTAGTCGATCGGGTTCGTCTGGTGGACGGCGACGACGCCGCCGAGCAGGGAGACGACCTTGCAATTGTCGCGCCGAGGCGGCCGAAAACTGGACAGCGATGCGGTCATGGTGCGGCCCCAGCCGACGCCGATGGTGTAATCGTCGGGAATGGCCTCGGAGAGAAACTGTCCAAGCGCAAGCCCGACGCTCTTGGCTAGCGAGTTGGCGTCGGGGTGTGCGGGTGCGGGGACGACGATCGCCTCGTCGAGGCCGTAAGCGCGCTCGAGTTTGACCGATAGTTCGACGCAGTCGCCAATCGAGTCGTTGATCCAGATCTGCACTTCGCTGCGCTTCATCGCCTCGTCGAGCAGGCGAATAACAGTCGTGCGGCTGATGCCGAGCTGTTCTGCGACGTGCTTCTGGGTCAGGCCCTGATTGTAATAGAGCCAGGCGGCACGCAGCCTGAGCGAGGATGCCTCAGAATAAGCCGTGTGCGTGCCGCGTTTGAGCTTGACCACATCTCCTCCGGAGCGAATTGCGCCCTAGTTTTACGATCAAGCCAGGACGGATTCGTATTTTGCCCGATAATGACGAGTGTGACACTTATGTCAATTGAAATGCGCAAATGTCCTTGACATATCTAGGGAGGAATGGCGATAGTCGCCGCGAAGAAGTCGCTTCTGTGCGTCCGAGGAGGTAATGTGCAGGCAAGCGGGAAATCCCCATCGGCCTTTGGCGGTCGGGGCGGTTTTTCGCAGGGACGACGCAGTTGCCGCCTAGCTTTGCGGCTCGTTTGGAAACGACGGGCGCAATCTGATGCGTAGCATGCAGGCTGCCAATTCGTAGATCATTTTTGCCGGGCGAGATTCGCATCGGCTCGCAGCTCAAGTCAAAAGGACCAGTGACCATGACATCCAAGCTCGACCAACTCCGCGAGATTACCACGGTCGTTGCCGATACCGGTGACATCGAAGCCGTTGCCCGTCTGAAGCCCGTCGATTGCACGACGAACCCAAGTATCGTGCTGAAGGCACTCGGTACGCCGATGTTTGCAGACACGGTCAAGGAAGCCGTTGCCTGGGGCAAAAAGCAGGGCGGCAATCCAGAGGCCGTTTCCGTGGCCGTTGCCGATCGTCTGGCGATTTCCGTCGGCGCTGCACTTGTGAAGCTCGTTCCGGGCCGCGTGTCGACCGAAGTCGATGCGGACCTCTCCTTCGATACCGAAGCGTCGCTTGCCAAGGCACGTTCCATCATCGCGGCCTACAAGGAACGCGGCATCGAACGCGACCGCATCCTCATCAAGCTGGCTTCCACCTGGGAAGGCATCCGCGCTGCCGAAATCCTGCAGAAGGAAGGCATCGACTGCAACCTGACGCTTCTCTTCTCGAAGGCCCAGGCCGTTGCTTGCGCCGACGCCAAGGTGTTCCTGATCTCGCCCTTCGTCGGCCGCATTCTCGACTGGTACAAGAAGTCGATGGGCAGGGAATTTACGCCTGAGGAAGATCCGGGCGTCATCTCCGTCCGTGACATCTACAATTATTACAAGGCCAACGACATCAAGACGATCGTCATGGGTGCATCGTTCCGCAGCGCTGGTGAAATCGAGGCGCTGGCCGGTTGCGATCGCCTGACGATCGCCCCGAACCTGCTTGACGAACTCTCCAACGATCAGGGCAAGCTCGAGCGCAAGCTGTCGCCAGACGTGACGAAGCCGGCCCCGAAGATCGCGATCGACGAGAAGACCTTCCGCTGGATGATGAACGAAGACGCCATGGCGACCGAAAAGCTCGCCGAGGGCATCCGCGCTTTCGCTAAGGATCTCGGCACGCTGCGCGCCATGGTCCAGAAGGAACTGCAGCTCGCAGCCGCCTGAGGCTTTCGTGCATTGGATTTTGAGAAGGGCAGTGCCGATGGCGCTGCCCTCTTTTTCTTTGTTGATAGAGGTCGCTGCAAGTTTGGCGCGGATCCTCCCGTCACCTTCATTCCTGTGCTTGTCACAGAATCCAGCCGCGGCGCGTCTGCGTCGTGAAAACGGTCTTTTCTGTTCAAGGACTTGAACGCGCTGGATCGCCGCCACAAGGTCGAGGATGAGGGAGGCTGACTTGTCAGCGATTTGAAGTGGCACCGCCCTCTTTGGTTTTCACATCGGCCAGATGCGTTTCGCGTTTGCCTGGTAGAGCTTGTCGCGCTCCTCCGCGCTGCAGCCCGATGTCAACGCGTGCGTGGCGGCGACCCAAGGGGTGAGACCGCCGCCGAGCGTGCAGACCGGCCAGTCGCTACCCCAGACGACGCGATCCCAGCCGAAGCTCTCGATCGTATGCTCGACATAGGGACGCAGACTGTCGACCGACCAGTTTTCGAGATCGCCATAGGCGATGACGCCAGAGATCTTGGCGGTCACATTCGGGCGTCGGGAAAACTCGACGATGCCGTTGCGCCAGACGTCGTCCATTCCGTCCTTGATCGGCGGATTGGCGCAATGGTCAAGAATGAAGCAAACATCCGGGCAATGATCGACGAGTGCGAGAACCGTTTCGAATTGGTAGGGAAAGACGCAGAGGTCGAAACTCATGCGGGTGGCCGATAGCCGCCTGATGTTCTCGCGAAACAGCGGCCGTGCTGCCGTATCGTCGGCAGCCACATGCAGCACGCGGCGGAAACCCTTGACGAAGGGATCGGCGAGCGACCGTTCGAGATAGTCCGCAAACCCGTTCTCCTCCGGTCGACAGGCGGCAATGACACCGCGCACGAGGCTGCCCGCGCGGCGGCTGATTTCCCTGACATAATTGGTCTCGTCGTCGATGCGCGCGGGCGCGACGTCCACCTCCATGTGCAGGACATTGGAGATCCCGCAGCGCAGCGCATCCCGCGCATAATCGTCGTAGAGGTTGTCCTGATTGAGATCACCCGCGCCGGAGAGCCAGGGATAGTCGAGCGCCTGCCGATCGACGATGTGCAGGTGAGTATCGAAAAGCATGCGGTTCCTCCCATTCATGCCATGCTGTCTGCCGCCGAGCTGCGGCATCTCGTCGGCTGGCGCCGCGGGATCAGAGATTTCCCGTGCCCGTCGGCCCTAAATTGACTAGGGTTTCTCCAGCGAGCGAAGCGCGCGTTATACAGGTTGACGCCAATTTGAATATATTGTTTGCATATGAATGAGTGCGCCGCAAGCGCTGGGATTTTGGGAGGATGCATGAGTCACGGTCTGGAAGGCAAGAAAGTCGTCATTACGGCGGCAGGTCAGGGTATCGGTCGAGCGAGTGCGGAGCGCTTCCTTTCGCTCGGCGCGCATGTCTATGCGACCGATATCAATGAGAAGACGCTTTCCACGCTTGAGGGCGCAGAAAGGCATACCCTCAATGTGCTCGATAGCGACGCCGTTCGCTCCTTCGCGACGGAGATCGGTCCGATCGACGTTCTCTTCAATTGCGCCGGCTTCGTTCATGCTGGCTCGATATTGGAATGCGAGGAGAAGGACTGGGACTTCTCCTTCAACCTGAACGCAAGGGCGATGTATACGACCTGCCGCACCTTTCTTCCCGGCATGCTGGAGAAGGGTAAGGGGTCAATCGTCAACATGGCGTCGGTCGCCTCCAGTGTGAAAGGCGTGCCCAACCGCTTCGCCTACGGCGCGTCGAAGGCGGCCGTGATCGGGCTCACCAAGTCGATCGCCTCTGACTTTGTTGCCAAAGGCATCCGCGCCAATGCGATCTGCCCCGGCACCGTGGACAGTCCGTCGTTGCACGATCGTTTGCGTGCGACGGGCGACTACGAGAAGGCGCTCAAGGATTTCATCGCCCGCCAGCCGATGGGGCGGATTGCAACGCCAGAGGAGATTGCTGCTCTCGTGACCTATCTCGCCGGCGACGAATCCGGCTTCACGACAGGTCAGATCCATGTCGTCGACGGTGGCTGGACCGGCTGAGATCGTATTGCTCCCGCTGCCATCATGCTGATATCAAGGACGATCTCGCACGGGCGGAGCGTTCAATGGCGGAATCCGCGAAGGATCTGGAAAGCTGGGTCATGGGGCAAGTGCGAAGGCATCTGGTGTTCGTCGTCGCCGTGGCCGCCGGGCTGGCGACGTTCCTGCTTTTGACGAGCCGCCAGGTCAACCCGCAGAACCTGATCTTCGGCTGGAACGTCGGCGCAATCGTGTTTACGGCGCTCACCTGGCGCCGGATGTTGCGAGCGAGCGTTGCGAGCATCCGCAAGCGGGCGGAGGATCTTGACTTTTCAGACGTCTTCCTGCTGGCGCTGTCGATCCTGGCGGCGCTCGCCAGCATCGCCGGCATCGCACTGGAGCTTCATACAGCCAAGGAGGCTGTGGCAGGCGAAGCACTCGTACGAGCGCTTGGTGCAATCGCCACGATTCTAATCTCCTGGGCATTCCTGCATACCTTGTTCACGGTACACTATGCACATCGCTTCTATGGCGGAGAGGACAAGGGGGAAGGGCTGAAGTTTCCGGAAGGCAATGACGAGCCGGTCTATTGGGACTTCCTCTATTACTCGTTCACAATCGGCGTGGCATCGCAGACGGCCGACGTCGCGACGACATCGGTGACCATGCGCAAGCTGACGCTCCTGCATTCCATCCTGTCGTTCCTGTTTAATACGACGATCCTGGCGCTTGCCATCAATGTCGGTGCGAGCCTCCTCTAACCCCTTTGGCTGCGTGGAGGGGCGCACGGATGTATGAAGCAATCTCCTTCTCCAGAGGTTGCCGTGATGGAAGCGTTGCGGCGTGAGAGATTGTTGGCACTTGCTGGCTGCGACGATGTCCGCCTCAGCAATCTCGAGCGCTTACAGATCATCGGCCCCGGACATGCCGGTTATGCCGCAAGCGATGTCAGCCAGCTCCGATTGATCCTTGCCCTGCAGGATGCCGGCATCGGCCTGGATGTGCTGGCGGAGGTTTGAAGCGGCAGATCTTTTCTCTGGAGTTCGCCAATCAGCTGATGTTCGAGCCGGTGATGATGACCGAGACATTGGTTTTGGCTGAGATGACGGCAGGCCAAATCGATCTCGACATGCTCAATGGCGTGAGGACATGCGCCAGTCTGCCGCCGCTTTCGGTGGATCAGCCGCTTCGCGAGGACGATGTAGAATTCATCCGGCTTTTGAGGGAGTGCACACAGCTTGGTGCCTCGGTTGCATGGAGCGGGTGTTGCGCGTCTTCGGTCATGCGGTTCGCCGCTGCGTCGACACGATGCGCGACCTCTTCCGCGGCGAGGTCGAGGAGCCGATGCTGAATGCGGGCCTGAGCTATCGCCATCTTCTGGAGATTTCCGCCGCAAAGCGGCTGTCGCTGCAGCGGATCGGTTTCCGAATGCTCTTCCTGTTGCAGCGGCGGATGCTGGAGGAGGCGGTTTTCGACAACATCGTCGGGAGGCTGCAGGATGCGCTGCGCGAGCACGGCCTGGAACCTGGTGACGAGGAGAGCTTGCCGGCCGCGGCCTTCGCCGATCTCTCCGGTTTCACCGGGCTGACGCATGAGATCGGTGACGTTTCCGCCGCCGAGAAGGCCGCCCGCTTTGAAGCAATCGCGCAACGTCTTTCGTGCGCGTTCGACGGACGGATCGTCAAGCCGCTGGGGGATGGGGTGATGATGCTGTTCCCGGACGCGGCTTCTGCGGTGCAAGCATCGTTGTCGCTGGTGGAGAAAAGCCGTTTGGATGAGTTGCCGCCTGTGCGAGTCGGCGTGGCTACCGGACAGGTGGTGCCGCGTGACGGCGATATCTTCGGAAGGACGGTTAATCTCGCGGCGCGTGTTTCTTCCGTCGCAGGGCCTTCGCAGACTCTCGTCTGCCCCAACACACGTGCTGCCGCCGAAGCGGCAGCACGTGGTCTTGCCTTCCAGGGGCTGGGAGCTGTGTCCCTGAAAGGCTTCAAGGAACCGGTGCCTCTTTTCGCCGCTCAACGCCTGGCAGCGGGCTAAAACACCGCACTGCCAGCCAACAGCGCGAGGACGAGGAAGATCAGGAAGATTACCAGCGCAATGCCGAACAGAACCCGCGCGATCGTTGCCGTTGCCGCTGAGACGCCGGAAAAACCGAGGAAGCCGGCGACCAGAGACACAACGAAAAATATGAGAGCCCATTTGAGCATGGATGATTTCCTCCGTGTTCCACGTCACGATGACGCGGGACAAAGAGAATGGTTCCATGTCCGATGGCCCACAATTGGTATGGCCGTCAGGCGCCAGTGCTTCGCGCAGGCAAGTTTGCCACGTCGGCAGGCACGCGGCGAGGCAGTCTGCTACATCAGGCCCAGTTGCTTGTAGAAGCCAAGGGCGTCGTAATAGTCGGACTGCTGCTTGATCGCTCCCTTCTCGATGACGAAGACCGAGGCGCCGTCGAACGAGAAGGACTTGTTGGTGGCGGCCGTCCCATCCGCCCAGGCACCGCTGTTCGTTCCTGTGAAGGTCCACTCGAACGAGACCTTGTTTCCGCTGACGATCGGATCGCCGCGCATCATCCATTTCAAGTCGGGCACGGCGGTCATGAAGTTGTCAATCACGGCAGCCTTGGCTTCGGCCTTGCCGACTGTCGGCTTGCCGACGGATGCGTCGTAATAACTCACCTTCTCATCGAAATAGGAGGCGGCCTTGGCGGCGTCATGGGCGTTCCATGCAGCCAGATACTGTTCCACGACCGCCAGCGGCGTCTGGTCGGCAGCATAAGCCGGCATTCCGGCAAGGGTCGAGGCGAGACAGATGCCGCCGAGGGCGGCAAGAATGGTACGGCGTTTCATGTAGGCTCCCCTTTGCATGTTTGTTTGTGTGGCGGCCGGGCCATTCGGCCCGGCGCAGGTCAGCCGTGATTGATCATCACGTGCCGGACGGCGGTGTAGTCTTCCAGCGCGTAGACCGACATGTCCTTGCCGTAGCCGGACTGCTTCAAGCCGCCATGCGGCATCTCGTTGGTGAGCATGAAGTGGGTGTTGATCCAGGTGCAGCCATATTGCAGGCGGGCGGCCGTCTTCATGCCGCGACTGATGTCTTTGGTCCAGACCGACGAGGCGAGGCCGTAATCGCTATCGTTCGCCCAGGTGACAGCATCCTCGACATCGCTGAAGCGGGTGACCGAGACAACCGGACCGAAGACCTCGCGGCGAACGATTTCGTCATCCTGCGTGGCGCCGGCGATGACGGTCGGCGCGAAGAAAAAGCCCTTCTCGCCCGATGACTTGCCGCCCGTCGTGACCTCCATGTGCTTGTGCTCGGCAGCCCGGGTGACGAAACTTTCGACACGGTCGCGCTGGCGCTTGGAGATCAGCGGGCCGATCTCGTTTTCGGTGTCGTCGGCCTGATTGAACCTGATCGAGGAGACGGCCGAGGAGAGGTCGGCGACGAACTTGTCGTAGACCTTGGCGTCGGCATAGATGCGGCAGGCGGCGGTGCAGTCCTGGCCGGCGTTGTAGTAGCCGAAGGTGCGGATGCCTGCGACGACGGCATCGATATCGGCGTCGTCGAAGACGATGACCGGCGCCTTGCCGCCCAGCTCCAGATGCGTGCGCTTGACGGTCTTGGCAGCAGCCTGCAACACCTTCTTGCCGGTGGCGACATCGCCAGTGATCGAGACCATGCCGATCTTCGGATGGTTGATCAGGGCATTGCCGACGCTCTCGCCGCGGCCGAGGATGACGTTGACGACGCCCTCCGGCAGGATATCGGCGAGGAGCTTCGCCATCTTCAGCGCCGTCAGCGGCGTCTGCTCGGAGGGTTTGAAGACGACGGTGTTGCCGCCGGCGATGGCCGGAGCGAGCTTCCAGGCCATCATCATCAGCGGGTAGTTCCACGGCGCGATCGAGCCGACAATGCCGACCGGGTCACGGCGGATCATCGAGGTGTGGTTCGGCAGATACTCTCCAGCGACCGGTCCATGCAGGTTGCGCACGGCGCCGGCGAAGAAGCGATAACAATCGACGATCGCCGGGATTTCGTCATTGAGCACGGCGTTGATCGGCTTGCCGCAGTTCAGCGCTTCCAGCGTTGCAAAGCCCTGCGCCGCCTTCTCGATCGCATCGGCGATCTTCAGGAGGTAGCCGGAGCGTTCCCCCGGTGTCGTCTGCGACCAGCTCCTGAACGCGCTGTCGGCGGCATCGACGGCGGCGTCGATCTGGCCAAGCGAGGCTTCCGGCAGGTCAAGCACTGTCTCGCCCGTCTTCGGGTTCAGGATGTGCTCTTCCGTTTCCGTGCCCGCTTCGAAGCGGGATCCAATCAGCATCGCGGTGTCCATGATGTTCTCCCTTGTCGTTGGTCGAGTGGGATGTGGGCGGAAAACCGCTTCACACTTTTCCGCATCCCACTCTGGGTTATTTGCCGGCTCCGGCGACCTGATCGCCGTCGCGGGTGAGGTAGTAGGCTGCCAGGATCGGCAGGAAAGTGACGAGCACGACGACCATTGCGACCACGTTCGTGACCGGGCGCTGGCGCGGACGGATGAGTTCTTCGAGCATCCAGATCGGCAGCGTCGATTGCTGGCCGCCGGTGAAGGTGGTCACGATGACCTCGTCGAACGACAGCGCGAAGGCAAGCATGCCGCCGGCGAGCAGCGCCGTGCCGATATTGGGCAGGATGACATGGCGGAAGGTCTGGAAGCCGTCGGCGCCAAGGTCCATCGACGCCTCGATCAGCGAGCCGGAGGTGCGGCGGAAGCGGGCGACGGCGTTGTTGTAGACGACAACGACGCAGAAGGTCGCGTGGCCGAGCACGATCGTCCAGACCGAGAAAGGGATGTCGAACAGGCTAAAGGCCGAACGCAGCGCAATGCCGGTGATGATGCCGGGCAGCGCGATCGGCAGGATGACGAGGAGTGAGATCGCTTCACGACCGAAGAACTTCGTCTGGCTGATCGCGGCTGCGCAAAGCGTTCCGAGTATCAGAGCGATGGCGGTGGCAACACAGGCCACCTGCACGGAGAGGCCGAGCGCGGACCAGACATCGGGACGGTTCCACGCAACGGCGAACCATTGCGTCGTCAGACCCGGCGGTGGCCACTGATAACTCCTCTCCTCGGTGGTGAAGGCGTAGACGAAGATCAAGAGGATCGGCAGATGCAGGAAGAGCAGGCCACCCGCGGCGGCGATCTTCAGAAGCAGCGGTGAACGCTGTGAACGGTCAGAGCGCATCGAAGGCCCCCTGTTTCTTGGCAAGCCAAAGATAGATGGCCATGATGACGATCGGGACGACGGAGAAGGCTGCCGCGAGCGGGACGTTGCCGGCGGTACCCTGCTGGGCATAGACCGCCTGGCCGATGAAAAGGCGCGACGAGCCGATGATTTGCGGAATGATGTAATCGCCCAAGGTCAGCGAGAAGGTGAAGATCGAGCCGGCAACGATGCCGGGCAGCGCCAGCGGGAAGAGCACCGTGCGGAAGGTCTGGCTCGGGGTTGCACCGAGATCGGCGGAGGCTTCGATGAGGTTGGCCTGGACACGCTCCAGTGCGGCCTGAGTCGGCAGGATCATGTAGGGCAGCCAGACATAGACGAAGACGAGGAAGGTGCCGAGATAGCTGACCGAGAGCGAATTGCCGCCGATGACGGGCAGGTTGAGGACACCGTCGAGCAGCCAGGAAAGGTGCAGCTTGGCGAAGATCCAGGTGAGAATGCCTTCCTTGGCGAGGATGAGTTTCCAGGCATAGATTTTCACGAGGTAGCTCGACCAAAGCGGCAGCATGATGCCGAGATAGAAGAGCGCCTTCCATTTGCCCTGCGCGTAGCGGGCGGCATAGTAGGCAATGGGGAAGGCGACGACGGCGGAGGCCAGCGTCACCAAAGCCGCCATGACGATGGTGCGGATGATGATGTCGAAGTTCGTCGGGCTGAGGAGCTGCGCATAGGTCGCGAGCGTGAACTCGTAGTTCACCAGGCCCGAGAAATCGTCGATCGAGAAGAAGCTCTGCAGTAGAAGTGCGATCAGCGAGCCGATGTAGATGATGCCGAGCCACAAAAGTGGCGGCGTCAGCATCAGGAAGAGCAGCAGCTTCGGATGCCGCCAGAAGGCATCGGAGAGCTGTCCGAAAAAACCGCCGCGACCGGGCAGGATCGACGTTTCCCGCAGCTCGGCCGGCTTGGTGAGGGCAAGCGCTGTCATGCTGCGTCATCCATGTAGTGCACGTCGACGGGCTGCCAGACGAGACGGACGCTCGTGCCGACATCCGGCACGTTGGTGCCGGCCGGCAGCATGACATGCAGGCGGGTGCCGCGGATATCGACCGAGAGGCGGGTTGCCGCGCCAAGGAAGCTTGCGGCCTGGACGCGCGCCTCGACGCCGTCGCCAGCGAGATGGATCGCTTCCGGGCGCAGGCTCGCCCAACGCGTCTCGCCGCCGAGCGAAGTCATCACCTCGGGCGCGATGACATTCGAGGAGCCAACGAAATCGGCGACGAAGCGGGTCTTCGGGCGGCTATAGATGTCGTGCGGCGTGCCCTCCTGGACGATGCCGCCATTGTTGAAGACGGCGACGCGGTCTGCCATCGACAGGGCCTCGCCCTGGTCATGGGTGACGAAGACGAAGGTGATGCCGAGCGCGCGCTGCAGGCTCTTCAACTCTTCTTGCATCTGCTCGCGCAGCTTCAGATCGAGGGCGCCGAGCGGTTCGTCGAGGAGAAGGACCTTCGGCTTGTTGACGAGGGCGCGGGCGAGCGCCACGCGCTGCCGCTGGCCGCCGGAAAGCTGTCCGGGCCTGCGCGCGCCATAGCCGGGAAGCTTCACCATCTCCAGCGCCTGCTCGGCAGCCTTGGTGCGCTCCGCCTTACCGATGCCCTTGACCATCAGCCCGTAGGCGACGTTGTCGAGAATGTTGAGATGCGGGAAGAGCGCGTAGTCCTGGAAGACGGTGTTGACGTTGCGGCGATAAGGCGGAATGCCCTCGGCTGTCTCGCCGAAGATTTCGATGTGGCCGCCCGTCGGCTGCTCGAAGCCTGCGATCAGGCGCAGGCAGGTCGTCTTGCCGGATCCGGAAGGGCCAAGCATGGCGAAGAATTCGCCCGGCGCGATTTCGAGATTGACGCCATCGACGGCGCGAACCTGCCCGAAATGGCGTGAGACCTTTTGGAAACGGACGGCGGGGGTCATTGTAAACTCCGGGATTGTGTCTGATGTCTCGTCCTCCCCGCAGGAAGGCGGTGGCCCAAAGGCTTCGACGAGGGGACAAGTCGGCTTTCCGTCGCCGCGCAGCGCTCGGACGTCCGCTCGTGTCTTCGGTTGTCCCCTCGTCTGCCCCTCAAAGGGCGTCTTCTCCGCTGACGGAGACGGTGAGGTTGCGGGCGAGATTATCGTCCGCCGATCACGCCGATATAGTCGGAGACCCAACGGTGATACGGCACGCACTCGCCCTGCGTCGTGCACTTGGCCGTCGGCGTTCTCCAGAACTTGATCTTGTCGAAATGATCATAGCCGTTCGTTGCGCAACCTTCATCGGTCAGCAGTTCGTTGCCCTTGCAGGCTGCGGGAACCGAAGGTACGGCGCCGAACCAGGCAGCGGCATCGCCCTGGACCTTGGCCTGCAGCGAATGTTCCATCCACATGTAGGCGCAGTTCGGATGCTCGCTGTCGACATGCAGCATGGTCGTATCGGCCCAGCCGGTCGCCCCTTCTTCCGGGAAGGTTGAGGCGATCTTCTGCTTGTCAGCCTGCATCAGGTTGACCTGGAAGGGCCAGGAGCCGGAGGCCACGACGCCCTCGTTCTTGAAGTCGTCGATCTGGATCATCGCGTCGTGCCAGTAGCGCGAAACGAGCTTGCGCTGGCCGCGCAGTAGGTCGAGGGCCGCCTTGTACTGATCTTCGTTCAGCTCATAGGGATCCTTGATGCCGAGTTCCGGCTTGTGCGCCATCAGGTAGAGCGCGGCATCGGCAACGTAGATCGGACCGTCATAGGCTTGGACGCGACCCTTGTTGGACTTGCCGTCCGGAAGGGTCTCTTCCTCGAAAACGACCTTCCAGCTGCTCGGTGCCTTCCCCTTGAAGGCATCGGTATTATACATCAGCACGTTCGGTCCCCAAAGGTAGGGAACGCCGTAGTGGACGTCGTTGACCGTGTACCACGGGCCCTTCTGCAGGCGCGGATCGACGTTCTTGAAGCTCGGGATGAGGTCGGTATTGATCGGCTGCACACGCTTGCCGGCGATCAGGCGAAGCGATGCGTCACCGGAGGCGGTGACGAGATCGAAGCCGCCTTCGTTCATCAGCGAGACCATTTCGTCAGACGTCGCCGCCGTCTTGACGGAAACCTTGCAGCCGGTTTCCTTTTCGAAGGCGGTGACCCAGTCGTAGCTCTTGTCGCTTTCGCCACGCTCGATGTAGCCCGCCCAGGCTACAATGCTGACCGCACCTTCACCGTTGCCCAGCGCCTTCAGCGGCTCCGCGGCGGCAACCTGCGTCACGAAGCTCAGGCTCGCGAGGGCCGCGGTGCACGATTTCAGAAGATATTTCATCGTCCGTCTCCCGGTTGTGCCACTTTTCGTGGCGTTATGTTCCCGGTTGAAAAGGTGCGACGAATTTTCCGGTTTCGCAAATTCATTTATCAGAAAGCCGATATCGGAATTTCCGATATTGTACCAGAATCGTCAGCGAGGCCGGCCGGATCGAAGCGCTTCGGCGATGCCGACGAAGTCGCGCGCGGCTTGCGGCAGACTGGAGCCCTTGCGCCAGACCATGCCGACCTGGACGACCGGCAGCGAGCCGGACACGTCGCGGCTCTCAATGCGATCGCCTTCCAGCGACCAAGGGCGATAGACGAGATCGGGTAGCAGCGCCACGCCGGCGCCGGTGGCGACCAGACTGCGGACCGCTTCCACGGAGCGGGTGCGGAAGGCAACATGCGGACGCGCGCCGAGCGCCGACAGCAGCTTGCCGGTGTTTTCCTCGATTTCGTCGACGGTCAGCATAATCAGCGGTTCACGGGCGATGTCGGCGACGGAAATGATGTCGGCAGAGACGAGCGGATGGCCCATGGGCAGCCACAGCCGGTAGGGCGAGGTTTCCAGGATTTCCGCCTGCAGGGCCATGCGGTCGCGCAGGTTGGAGATGACCATGACCGCCACATCCAACTCGCCGCCGACCAGCAGGTGTTCAAGATAGCCGCCATTGTCCTCGATGGCACTGACTTCGACGCCCGGACAGGCGCGGCGATAGCGCGCCAGGAGATCGGAGAGGACATAGCCGGCGACGAGCGAGGTGACGCCGATGTTGAGCGTTCCGGAAATCTCGTTCTGCTTGCCGGAAAAGCTGGTGCGAGCATCAGTGACGCTCGCCAGGATCTTCGTCGCGTGGCGCAGGAACTGGTGGCCGTTGTGGGTGATCGTCAGGCCGCGTGGATGGCGCTCGAAAAGCTCGACGCCGAGGTCGGTTTCCAGCTCCTTCAGGGCTTCCGTAACCGAGGATTGCGAGATCGAAAGGTTCTGCGCGGCGCGCGTCACGGAGCCCTGTTCGGCGACGGCAACGAAATACTGAATCTGGCGAAGGGTGAAGGCCATGCGCCGTTAGAGCATGGCCATAAGGACATTGGCAAGCATCGGGAAAGCTTGGACCTTTTTTGGTGCTAATCCCATACTGGCGCAAACTTGGAGGGCTCGTTTAAGTATTCAGAAACGTCATTTCTCTAGCGTTGAAACCACTCGTATTGCGTTGGAGCTTGTCAATGGCCGAGCAGTTGGCGTGAAGGCCCTACTGCGCATCTTCCGGCCTTCCCGGAAATTGGTGTTTATCATCGCTGGCGTCGCCCTTCTCGGGGGCGTCTCCGGCGGTGCCGCGCTTTTTATCGGCAAAGACAGGATCCTGGGCCTTTCCGCGGAAACAATGAACGGTCTCTCCTGCACCGACGTCAATCTCGTCACCATCAAGAAGCAGAACCGGGTCTGGATCCGCAAGTATATCAAGACCGAGCCGACAGATGGCATGACGCGGGTCAAGACCGCGCTTCGGGTGGCCAAGGCGGTCTACGATGCGCAGAAGCCTGATCTGGTGCAGGTCGTCGTCCTCGATACCAATGGGCCGACGCTGCGATCCGACATTCGCGGCCGGGCGATCGGCGCCGACGTCGTCTACATACCGCATCCCGATGCCGTTCTCGAAAGCGCGCAGGCCAAGGCCTATACCGCCCGCTATTACGACGGGTCGGCTGCCGCCAACGGGCTGTTCTTCGGCGAACGCGTCGATTTGCCCGAAGACGAAATTACGGCCCTGAACGCATCCTTTAACGAATACTCCGACTGTATCGATCCGATCGCTGTCGCTGCCACGAAGGGTGGCGAAGGCAAGAGCAAGGGCGAGAAGGCGGAAGAGGCGAAGGAAGAAAAGCCGGCCGAGGGCGGCGGGCACGGTGCTACGCCTGCTGAGCAACCTGCGGCGGAAGAAGCGGCACCGGCTGCCGGTCACTGACGGTTCGAAAAGAAAAAGGCGGCGAGCCCATCGGGCCGCCGCCTTTTCTCTATTCAAGTGTGCCTGTTTCAGTCAGCCTTGCTACGGCGAGCCGGAAAAAGGATGACGTCGCGGATCGATGGGGCGTTGGTCAAGAGCATGATCAGGCGGTCGACGCCGATACCGAGGCCGCCGGCCGGCGGCATGCCCTGGTCGATCGCATCGAGGAATTCGTCGTCCAGCTGCTTTTCCTTTTCACCGCGGGCATGTGCCTGCTCCAGCTGCTCGACCATGCGGCGGCGCTGCTCTTCCGGATCGTTGAGCTCCGAGAAGGCGTTGCCGAGTTCCCAGGCGTTGCAGTAGGTCTCGAAGCGCTCGACGAGGCGCGGCTCGCCCGGCACTTCCTTGGCAAAGGGCGAGATGTCCTTCGGGAAATGCGTGACATGCGATGGCTGAATGAGCGTCGCCTCGACCTTCTCCTCGAAGATGAAGGCAAGGCATTCGCCCCAGGTCCAGTCCTTCTCGACCGCCAAGCCGGCAGCCTTGGCGGCAGCGCGAGCTTCCTCGTCGGTCTTGAGGCTGAGGAAGTCGATGCCGGTCACTTGCTTGACGGCGTCGGGCATCGGTACGCGCTTGAACGGGCCCTTGAACGAGATCGTCTTGTCGCCGAAGGGGAACTCCGTCGTCCCGTGGATCGACAGCGCCAGGCTTTCGAACAGCCGCTCGACGAGGTCCATGATGTCCTCGTAGTCGGCATAGGCCCAGTAGCACTCCATCATGGTGAATTCAGGATTGTGCCGGGTCGAGACGCCTTCATTGCGGAAGTTGCGGTTGATCTCGAACACCTTGTCGGTAAGGCCCGAAACCAGCGTGCGCTTCAGGAACAGCTCCGGCGCGATGCGCAGGTACATGTCGAGCTTCAGCGTGTTGTGATGCGTCTTGAACGGCTCGGCCGTGGCACCGCCATAGACGGAGTGCAGCATGGGTGTTTCGACTTCCATGAAGCCGTCGTTTTCCATGAAGCGACGGATGCCGGAGACAATCTTCGAACGCTGCTGAAAGCGCAGTTTCGACTCATCGTTGGTCATGATGTCGAGGTGGCGCTTGCGATAGCGCGCCTCGATGTCGGTGAGGCCATGCCACTTTTCAGGCATCGGCAGCAGCGACTTGGTCAGCATTTCGATCTTCTGGGCGTTGATCGTGAGTTCGCCGCGCTTGGTGCGACGCACGACGCCGGTGACGCCGATGATGTCGCCGATGTCGATCATCGGCAGCAGGGCGCGGGCGTCTTCCGGCGTGGTGTCCTTGTGGCTGAAGATCTGAATCTTGCCGCCGGCATCATGGATATCCATGAACATCCCGGAGTTGCGCGAGGAGTAGACGCGGCCGGCAACGGTCACGATGTCCTGCGTCTCGACGTCGGCTTCGAGGTCCTTGTACTTCTCGACCAGCTCCGCATTGGTGATGGTGCGGTGGAAATGCGCCGGATAGACGTCGCCGATCTGCTCGCGCAGCAGCTCGAGCTTCTGGGCGCGCACTTGAGTGGCGTCTGAAGACAAGCCAGTGGATTTGAGCGTATCATCTTGTTCGATGATGTTTGCCGTTGCTGTGCGCTTTTCGTTTTTATCAGTCATGTTTCTAGCCTTCAGTTCTTCGGGCCGACGAGCGACGCCACGGCCTGCGACGCCAGTTTCAACCGCTGGCGCACGACCGAGCGGCCGAGGATCGCCATCGAGTCAAATAGCGGCAGCGAGCGCGACGACCCGGAGACGGCGACGAAGAGCGGCGCCACGACGACCTTCAGCTTCTTGCCCATGCGATCGGCAATAGCGCGCAGTTCGGCCTCGATGGTCTCGACATTCCATTCGAGGATCTTTTCGAGATCCGGCTGGACGGTGTTGAGGATCTCGAGGATCTCTTCCGGCGGCGACTTGATCTTGGCGAAGGCCGACAGGTCGAGGCCGAGATCGGACTTCAGCAGGAAGCCCGCGAGATCCGGAAGTTCGCCGAGCTTGGAGATACGCGACTGCGACAGGCGCAGGCCGGCCTTCAGCCGATCGTTTTCCATCGCCCAATCAAGCACGCGGGTCTGGAATTCTTCTTCCGACAGCTTCTCACGGATCCAGCGACCGTTCAGCCAATCGAGCTTCTGGATGTCGAAGATCGCGCCGGCCTTGGAAAGGTTGTCCGGATCGAACTTCTCGGAGAGCTCGTCCATCGTCAGCAGCTCTTCGCCTTCGGCGATCTGTACGAAGAACAGACCGAGGAAGTTCATCAGCGCTTCCGGGATGTAGCCGAGAGCGGAGTAGTAGGAGATCGAGGTCGGGTTCTTGCGCTTTGACAGCTTCGACTTGTCGGCATTGCGCATCAGCGACAGGTGCATGAAGACCGGTGCTTCCCAGTCGAAGTAGCGATAAAGCAGGATGTGTTTCGGCACCGAGGCCAGCCACTCTTCGCCGCGAGCGACGTGAGTGATCTTCATCAGGTGGTCGTCGATGACGTTCGCCATGTGATAGGTGGGCATGCCGTCGCCCTTGATCAGCACCTGCATGTCGACCGAGTCCCACGGAATGCTGACATCGCCGTAGACGCCGTCGGTGAAGTCGCAGGAACCTTCGGCCGGGATCTTCATGCGGATGACCGAGCTTTCGCCAGCTGCCATCTTGGAGGTGACTTCCTCGGCGGTGAGCTTCAGGCAGAGACCATCATATTTCGGCGCCTTGCCGGCGGCGCGCTGCTCTTCGCGCATCTTTTCCAGACGCTCGGGCGTGCAGAAACAGCGGAAGGCATGGCCCTTGTCCAACAGCTCCTGGCCGTAGGGCGTGTAGATTTCCTTGCGGTCCGATTGGCGGTAGGGACCATAGGGACCGCCGATGTCCGGGCCTTCCTTCCACTCGAGCCCGCACCATTTCAGCGCGTCCAGCACCTTCTTTTCGAATTCCGGGGTCGAGCGCGTCGCATCGGTGTCTTCGATGCGCAGGATGAACTCGCCGCCGTTCTTCTTAGCGAAAAGATAGTTGAAGAGAGCGATGTAAGCTGTGCCGACATGCGGCTCGCCGGTCGGCGAGGGAGCAATGCGGACGCGGACGCCGGAAGCTGTCATTTTATGTGCCCGTCAAATGATGCCGGACGGCTTTCCTGAGAAAGCGACGTTCGGCCGGAAAGAATGCAGATAACTGGATCAGGAAACCGGCCGGAAAAGGGCACTGCCCCTGTTCGTCGCCGATTGCCCATTTGGCTGGCCTTAAGGCCATATTCGACCGCGCGCGTCAAGGAAAATGGGCAATAGCGTCAGTGAACTGGCCAGACATGGAGCAGTGCGGGCACGCTGACGAGGACGATGATGAAGGACAACGGCAGGCCGAGGCGGGGGTAATCGCTGAAGCGATAACCGCCGGGGCCGAAAACCAGCGTGTTGCACTGATGGCCGATCGGCGTCAGGAAATCGCAACCGGCGCCGATGGCGACCGCCATCAGGAAGGCCTCGGGTCTATAGCCGAGCGCTTGGGCAAAGCTCGCCGCAATCGGCGCCATGACCAGGACCGTCGCCGCATTGTTGAGAAACGGTGTCACCGCCATGGCGGTGATGAGGATCAGCGCCAATGCGCCAAAGGGCGGCATCTGGGCCGCAAAGTGCCCGAGCCATCCGGCGATCAGATCGCTGCCACCGGACGTTCGCAGTGTGTCGGAGACAGGGATCAAAGCTGCAAGCATGATCAGGATCGGTCCGTCCACGGCCTTGTAGACCTCGGCAAGCGGAATCGCCCGGAAGACGACCATCGCCAGTGCGGCGCAGAAGAAGGCGACCGAAACCGGGACCATTCCGGCTGCCGTCACGGCCATCGCGGCCGCGAGGATCAGCAGCGGCACATAGGCCCTGCGCGGCCTGCCAAGCATGATGTCGCGCTGCGCCAAAGGAAGGCAGGAGAATTCCTGCAGGAACGCCGGCAAGTTTCGGCGGCTGCCCTGCAACACAAGAACATCGCCGGCGCGCAGTGTCACTTCGCTCAGCCGCTCCGTCAGCCGGTGGCCATGGCGGCTGACGGCAAGCAGGTTGATCCGACGGCGGTTCCACAGTGAGAGCTGGCGTGCAGACCAGCCGATCAACATCGATTCCGATGAGACGACCGCTTCGATTGAGGTCACGTCTCCTTCGGCTTTTGCTTCGGGAATCGGCTTGCCGGAAAGCTTGAGCTTGGCATTGGAAACGACGCGGTCCAGCGCTTCCGGGCGCCCCTGCAGCAGGATTGTATCTCCTGCCTTTAGAAGGACGTCAGGGAATGGCGAGAGGCGCGAATGTCCGCGCAGGATCGCAGTTGCGACCACTTCCCCATCGCCGAGCTGCAGGATCCCGTTCAGCTCCTTGCCTTCAAAGCTCGAGCCCTCCACCACGGTTGCTTCGGAGAAGTAGTTCTTGAGATCCAGCGCTTCCTCCAGCGACGGATTCTCGTTCTGCCGCTCGGGAACGAGCCAGTGGAAGAAAATCAGGAAGACGATTCCGACCAGAGTGAGCGTCGCGCCGACGGGCGTAAAGTCGAACATAGTGAACGGCGCCCCGGTAATTTCGCCGCGAAGGCGCGAGACCACGATGTTCGGCGAGGTGCCGATCTGGGTCATTAGCCCGCCGAGAAGGGCAGCAAAGCTCATGGGCATCAGGTAGAGCGATGGCGATCTCCCGGTTTTGCGGGCAAACTGGAAAGCGACCGGGATCATGATCGCAAGCGCGCCGATGTTCTTGATGAAGGCGGAAAGAACCGCGACGACAATGAGCAGCAGGGCAAGCTGCGCATGCAGCTTGTTCAGGTTGGGGAAGAAGCGCTTGATCGTCGTGTCGACGATTCCCGAGCGCGCGACGCCGGCGCTGACGAT
Organism: Rhizobium favelukesii; assembly: GCF_000577275.2. NCBI lineage: Bacteria > Pseudomonadati > Pseudomonadota > Alphaproteobacteria > Hyphomicrobiales > Rhizobiaceae > Rhizobium > Rhizobium favelukesii. Next base: position 3,645,338 of record NZ_HG916852.1, on the reverse strand, counting down.
AAGCGCACTGCCGACGATGATGACGATGTCATCGCTGAAACCCGAAAATGCCTTGTCGAAAGGGACGATGCCGACCGCCACCGCCAGGACGAGAGAACAACAGGCGACCACGTCATAGCGGAACCGATCCCAGATGAAGACTGCCATCATCAGGCCGATGACGCCAAAGGCGAGGATCTGATGCGTTGTCATGCTCTTCCGGAAACTGAGACTGGGCGGCAGAAGACTCCTGAAGGATAACTGTGCCGCGCCGGCGGCTATTCAATCCCGCTGCGCCAGCAAAACTCTCTGCGTGCAAGTGGGCGCCGTGGTCCGTCGTCCAGGACGCGGGACGATGGCCGTCAAGACGCGAATGTCCCATCGATAGAGGTCATCTCGAGTTAAATAATCATATGTTAACATAATCGGCACTTCTCGAGGGAGAGACCGGCCGGCAGCAGGGCCTCGGCGTCGTCATTCACGGGGAGAGCGATGCCGCGCAAGACCGCAGCCGTCGACACTCTGATTGCCATCGCAGAGGAAACCGGAATTTCCGCCGGCCAGATCGCCATTGCATGGCTGCTGCACAAGGGCACGCTGCCGATCATCGGCCCCCGCACACCTGCTCAGCTTTCCGACAAGCATTCCGCTTGGCTTTCCCCATGATGTCGTGGCCCCAAGCCGCGATACGCTCGCCGGCGCCAACGCCGATCTCATCGACTGGCCAGCGGTGGCGGTTCGCTGAGCCTGATGAGGCGTCGCGCCGTGCTGTCGGTTCTCGATGGCGCGGCAATCGGGCGCTGCTACCGTTGAAGCTCAGCCAGCGCCCGGCGGAGAGGCGTGTCGGAAATCTCGATCCAGCCCGCGAACGGAACATCCATGTCGAGCACGACGAAGATCGATAAGGATATCAGCAGCGCAGATATGAAGAACATCAGGACAACGATGACGTTCCTGGGCGCGCGATAGCCGAAGCTGGCAAAAATCAGTGTCAGCCACGCCGTCAACATCGTGATGAGCGGCCGGGGGATGACGCCCTCCGACTGTTCGACGATGATCCAGCGCTGCTCGACGATCCTTTGATATTGCTGGCGGGCGTCGTTCCACAGCACAACATGCCCCGGGTTGGTTGGTGTGATCAGCGCAAGACTGTCGCCGACCGCGTTGAGAGCAAGCTCGCTCGTGCGGTCTAATGCAGTTCACTTAGGTTTGCTTACGGCTCTTATCGGGTATCTGGCAGGCAGTTTTTTGACGACACGGGGGCATGATCGCCCCCGTTTTTCTGTCAGCAGCAAGTCTGCCAATCTGTTTCTCAATCTGGTGAGGTGGGCGGGGATTTTGCCGGGTGCTTCGATCGCCATCCATCCCCATTCGTGACGCAGGTAATGCAGGGCTGTGATAAAGCTTAGTCGGGTTGGCTCGACTTGGGCTTCGGTCGCGACCTCTGCCATTTCGAGCCGCACCAGATTGTAGGCCAGCAACGCGCCCCAGACCTCCTGATAGACAGTCTCCGGCGTGCCGCTTCGCAGGGTCAGTTCGCTACCGAGAAGCTCCTGCTTGAGTTCGCGATAACTTGTCTCGATGCGCCATCGCTCTTCATACTGATGGACGATTTCGCTTGCCGGATAAGTTTGTCTGTCCATCAGCGATGTCAACAATATGCGCTTTTTGCCATGGCTGGTGGTCGTCTCGATGGCCCTGACCTCCCAGAAGGCCGGCAAGTCCGGTTCTGCCTGCCGCGCCTGGGGCGAGACCTTCATGCGCACCCGATAATCGGTGGGGTGCGGATCCAGTCGTTCCCATGTGCTGTTGGCTTTGGCCGGAATCAGCCAGTGACGCTCATGTCCCTTCGTCTGCAATTGCAAGAGAAGGCTGGCACTGAAGAAGCCCTTGTCGAAGACCGTCAGCGAATGGTCCGGAACCCGGTCGAGCAGGCTTTTGGCATAGAGCATCTCGTTTGTGCCATAGGCTCCGAACACCGCATCACGCACCAGATGCGTCGCCAGCGCCGTCAGCGTCAGCAGCCGCAATTGCGGATAGCTTGCGACAACGCCAGACGCGTAGGCCTGCGCTCCAAAATGCGCCCGGTTCTCCGGGCTGTCGGACGTCCGCAGCGTGCTGCCGTCCACGGCATAACGACAAAGACCCCGCCAGGCACGCCCGGATTGGTGGCGTTCATCCCAGCATGATGCACTCATTGCAAACAACTGCGCCAACGGTGCCTGACCCAAGCGCTGCCGTGCCTGTGTCAACGCGCTCTTGGCAATATCCGCGTTGACCTCATCGGGCAAAACCAGATCAAGATGGGCCACCACCTCCGGGATCGACTGATGACGATAAAGGGCCAACGCAATCACCAGCCAGACGACCTGCTCGGCTGGCAGCTTGCGCTTGCGGACGCTCGCCTTGCCTGTCGTGGCGAGAGCCTGAGCGATCCAGTCCGGGTCGATCGCCTGCGAAAGAGCCGATAATTCGGCCGAATGTCCAAGGGTGCGTGACATCACAAACAAAAACAGGATGGGAAAACGAATCCCCATCCTGAACCATCAAACTTGCCCGCAGCTCACTAAGTGAACTGCATTAGCTCGTGCGGTCGCTTTTTACCAGCGGATCCGGCGCCCGAACTGGATTGCTAAGGGCGTTTTCGACGTAGTTTTCCAGGCGCTTACGGGTTTCGTTGGCCTCGAGGCCGTAGGTGCGCAATGTCCGGTCAAGAAGGATGATCTGCGTTGCGAAGGCGTGAACGTTCTTGTCAATCTCGGCGAAGGTGTTCTTTGAGGAATTGATCATCAGGCCGAAGACGAGCGAGGTCATGACGACGAAGATGTTGGCGACCAGCCGGACGACGGTGTTCGTTTCGTCCTGGCGGTGATGGACCGGCAGCTTCGAATAAGTCAGCATCGTTCCGATCGAGGCTGTCATGAGCAAGGCGAAGACAACGACCGCCACCAGCAATTCCAGCACCATCTTACGTCGCACCTCCCGTGCTCTCGGGGCAAACTAGCTGTTTTCATTGATTTTGCCAGTGGACTGCGTTTGCCCGCTGGACAAACGTATGGGTGGGTATAGCTTCCGCAGCGAAATTCATGCTGGAGATTGCGATGACTGATATTTTGAATGTACCCGTGAAGCTGGCTGATGGTCGCGAGACGACTTTGAACGATCACCGTGGCAAGGTGATGCTGGTCGTCAATGTCGCCTCCAAATGTGGTCTGACCGTCCAGTACGAAGGGCTTGAGAAGCTCTATGAGGACAAGCGCGAGCGCGGCTTCGTGATTGCCGCCTTTCCGGCAAACAATTTCAAGGGGCAGGAGCCTGGCACGGATGCCGAGATCGTCGAATTCTGCACCCTGACCTACGACGTGAAATTCCCGATCTTCTCGAAGATCTCGGTAAAGGGCGAGGACAAGCACCCGCTTTACCAACTGCTGACAGCCGCTGCCGGTACTGCCATTGGCGAGGGTCCGATGCGGGAGCGGCTGCGCAACAACGGCCTGGCGAGCGGCGACAACAGTGAAATCCTCTGGAATTTCGAAAAGTTTCTGGTCGGTCGCGACGGCAAGGTGGCTGCGCGGTTTGCGCCGGATGTCACCGCCGAGGATCAGCGGCTGGTCTCGGCGATCGACAAGGAGCTTGCAAGGACCGCCTGACGCCGGTCTTCGCGCTCAAGCACGGCCTCTATGACGGAACGACTGCCGCACCGTTCATAAACAGATCGGCGCACATTTTTGCCCGCGCGGCGATCTCCTCGATCCCGGGGGCCGGCTGCTGGCGCAACATTGCGGCGCGCTGGGGCTCCATGGCCATCATGCCGCGCAGCATCCCGCAGGCGGCATGCGGGTCGGCGAGGGCGATGACGCCGCGATCGACCTGCTTGCGCAGCCATCCCTCCATCAGCGCATTCGTTCTGACGATGGCGTTTTCATAGAACGAAGCCGCGATCTCGGGGAAGCGGTCGGACTCGCCGATCACAAGGCGCATCATCGTGATGGTGTCTTCTGAGAGCGTCAGCATGCCGTAGGCCATCAGCATCCGCTCCAGCCCCTGGCGCAGATCAGCTGCCGCCAGCGTGGTCGGGTCGAGCGCCAACAGAAAGCGGCCGATGCGATCGGAAATCAGATCCGAGAAAAGGTCGGCTTTTGTTGGAAAGAGTCGGTAGAGCGTCTTCGTCGAGACGCCGGCTTCCTGCGCGATCGCCGCGATGCTCGCCGTCGCATATCCATTCTCGTGAAACTGCTTGTTCGCAGCCTCGATGATGACGCTTCTGGTGTCCTCGTCGCACCGCGCCTGCGGTCTGCCACGGGGCCTTCTCTCGATCTTGTGATTTGGGACCATCACGATTTTCCAAATTCATGTTGACATCGATTTTATAGAGCATATTTTGGAAAATGTCAATTTTCCTTTTTATGCATCAGGAGCCGCAGCCCTCCCGACGGCGGCCATGATCCGGAGAAAACCATGACCGCCCAGAAGCTGCATGCTCTGAACAACAACAGCGCCCCGACCACTGAACAGGTGGTAGAGGCGGCCGAGGAAACGCTTGAGGCCGGCAGGCCGCTGCAAGCGGAGGCGCCACGCGCTGCCGCCAAGGCGCCGCAATCCCGCAGGCGACCGGGCCGGTCGCTGCTGCTTGGCGCGGCGGCCCTCGCGATCGTGGCCGCGGGCGCCTATTACGGGCACGATTACTGGACGGTCGGTCGCTTCCACGTGTCGACCGATGACGCCTATGTAAAGGCGGATAACGGCACGATCGCCCCCAAGGTCTCGGGCTATCTGGCCGAGGTGCTTGTCAATGACAACCAGCCGGTGAAGGCGGGCCAGCCGCTTGCGCGCATCGATGATCGCGATTTCCAGACCGCGCTCGACCAGGCAAAAGCCGACGTTTCCGCCGCTGCGGCCACGCTGAATGCCAAGCAGGCGGCCCTCGCTATCCAGCAATCGACGATCGCTGCCGCCCGCGCCACCGTCGCGGTTGACGAGGCCAACGAGACGTTCGCCGAGCAGAACAACAAACGCTATTCGAGCCTTGCCACCAACGGCTACGCCCCGGTCCAGAGCGCCCAACAGGCGGCCTCGCAGATCGCCGCGGCGCAGGCAACGATCGTGCGCGACAGCGCAGCCCTCGATGCGGCCGTAAAACAGGTCGATCTTCTGAACGCTGAGCTTGCTCAGGCACAAGCTGCTCTGGCCCGCAGCCGGGCCCTCGAGCGTCAGGCCGAGCTCAATCTCTCCTACGCCACGATCGTGGCACCGGTTGACGGCACCGTCGGCAACCGCACGCTGCGCGTGGGTCAGTACGTCCAAGCGGGTACGCAGTTGATGTCAGTCGTCCCGACGAATGCGGCCTATGTGATTGCGAACTATAAGGAAACGCAGCTGACCCACGTGCATGCCGGCCAGCCGGTTGACATCGAAGTCGATACGTTCCCCGGCCGCACATATCACGGTCATGTCGACAGCATAGCGCCGGCCAGCGGCCAGGAGTTTGCGCTACTGCCACCTGATAACGCGACCGGCAATTTCACCAAGGTCGTGCAGCGTATCCCGGTCAAGATCGTGCTCGATGGCAATGGCGTCGCCAGCGGCGACCTTCGTCCTGGCATGTCGGTGCAACCGAGCATCAACACCAAGGCCGCCAACGCGACTCATGGGGCCTGATGGGCAGAAGATGAGGATCTTGTCATGTCTACCACAATTGCTGTCTCCCAGCCGCGTGCCAGCATGAAGGATTGGATTGCCGTACTTGCCGGCATGATCGGCGCATTCATGGCAATCCTCAACATCCAGATCACCAATGCTTCCCTCCTCGAGATCGAGGGCGGCATCGGCACAGGCGTCGACAATGGTGCCTGGATTTCCACCTCGTATCTGATCGGCGAGATCGTCGTCATTCCGCTGACGGCGTATTTCAGCAGCGTCTTTTCCTTCCGCCGCTACATTCTCGTCAATTCGGTTCTCTTCCCGATCTTCTCGATTGCCTGTGCGTTCGCCCATGATCTCGGGACGATGATCCTGTTGCGCGGGCTGCAGGGATTTGCCGGCGGTGTGCTGATCCCGATGGCTTTCACCATGGTCTTGACCAAGCTGCCGAAGGTACAGCAACCGCGCGGCCTGGCGCTCTTTGCCCTGTCCGTTACCTTCGCTCCGGCCATCGGCCCCACGATCGGCGGCTTTCTCACCGAAAATTACGGCTGGCAGACCATCTTCTTCATCAACGCTGTTCCGAGCGCCGTCATGGCGATCGCGCTTGCCCTGACGCTCGAGAAGCAGCCGATGCAGCTCCACCTGCTGAAGGAGGGCGACTGGGCTGGCATTTTTACCATGGCGATCGGCCTTTCTGCCCTGCAAACCGTGCTTGAGGAGGGCAACAAGGAGGATTGGTTCTCCTCGCCTTTCATCGTCAAGCTCAGCATCGTGGCCGTTGTCTTCCTCGTCACTTTCATCTGGATCGAACTGACGGTTGAAAAACCCCTGGTGAAGCTGCGTCTTTTGAAACAGCGCAATTTCGGTATCGGCGTTGCTGTCAATGTGCTCGTCGGCGTCGCCCTGTTCGGCACCGTCTACATCCTCCCGCAGTATCTGGGTCAGGTGCAGAGGTACAACGCCGAGCAGATCGGCAATGTGCTGGCCTGGACCGGATTGCCGCAACTGCTCCTCATCCCGCTGGTCCCACTGCTGATGAAGCGCTTCGACGCCCGCTATATCGGCTTCCTCGGCATTTCGATCTTCGCGATCAGCTGTTTCATGAACATCACGCTGTCGGCAGACAACGCCGGTGATCAGTTCTGGATTCCGAATATCGTGCGCGCCATAGGCCAGGCCCTTGTCCTGACCCCGATCACCGCCATCACGACTGCCGGCATCGCTGCGTCGGATGCTGCGGCTGCCTCGGGCTTGACGAACATGCTGCGCAACCTCGGCGGCGCCGTTGGCACGGCATCGCTTGGTACGATCCTGACGAAGCGCGAGCAGTTCCATTCGAATATCATCGGTCAGTCTGTGACGCTTGCCCGCGACGAGGTTCGCGACCGCCTCAGCCAAACGACGAATTATTTCCTGGCGCACGGGGTCTCAGACCCGGCGGTCGCCAGCAAGAAAGCCATCGTCGTCCTGGGCCAAATCGTCAAGCGCCAAGCGCTCATTCTTGGCTTCAGCGACACTTTCGCCGTCATCGGGGTGGTGCTTGCCATCGCCGCGTTCGCTCTGTTGCTCACCCGGAAGTCGCAGGCAGGTGGTGGTGGTGGTGCGCACTGAGCCCGCCATTCGTCAAATTGCGAAGAGCGGTTGATCCGGCTGCGCTCACAATCTGCAGTGCTGGCGGCGAAACTCGCTTGGCGAACAGTGTTCGCGATCGTGAAACATTCGGGAAAAGTAGAATGCGTCCTCGATGCCGACGGCATTCGAAATCGCCTCGATCGAGAGATCGGATGTCGCCAGCAACTGCTTGGCCCGATCGATGCGAAGGCGCTGCTGGAAGGCCTTCGGTGACAGGCCGATGGCTGCCTGGAAACGCCGCCGCAACGTTGCCGGGGACATGGCGAATTCCTGCGCGAGGGACTGCATGTCCGTTGGCTCGAATGCGCGACGCTGCAGGGTCTCGATCACCAACTCGACCTTTACGTCGCCAGCATCGTTTCTGCGCGTGGTTGCCTGGCGGGCGCATTGGACGGCGATGCGGTGAAGCGTCGCTGCTGCCGATGCAAGGCTGAGCGGATCGCCTGCTGCAAAGTCCGAATGAAGCGCGCTGAAGAGATGCTGGATCTCGCGAAGATTGTGCAGCCGCACCAGCGGAGCTGCCGCGGATATCAGGCGCTGACGGATCAGGTCTGCCGTCAGCGTTCCCTCGAAGAGAGCCCATCGTTCCTCCCAACTCTCTCCGTTCGTCGGGCCATAGGAATGCAATGTGCCGGCGGGCAGCCAGAAGAGCGATGGCCCGCGGATCTCCTGAACACCCGCCTTCACCGTCTGCAACGTGCCATGCCCGGCTTCGACGAGGACGACGGCGTGCATCGGCAGGCGGCGGTTGGCGATGCGTGTTCCAATGCGTTGCCGGCCGAACCCCGTGACGGCGAGCGCCGTGCCGCCGGCAGAGGGTGAGCGATAGAGGGCGATCGGTGTTTCATCATGAGCGAAAAATCCAGTCATTCTTTCCATCCATGGCAAGTCTGCTTTCTTACCTCCAGGTTTTCCAGCATCTATTTCGCTTTGGGAGTGATCGAAATGTCAAGTCTTGCTCTGGATCGCAAGCCCGGTCAGCCGGCGACCGACCTGGACGCCAACGGGAAGGTCCTTTCGACTGCGGCGAACCGGTTGGGTGGGGTCGTGCCGACGGATCCATCGATCGGCGTGGAGGCGATCCGCAGGCTCTATCACGAGAACGGCTATGTCTGGTTGAAGCGCTTTCTCGATCCCGATGCGGTCAATGCGTTTCGCGGCTGGGTTTTCTCGCATCTGGCACGCGGCGGGCTCGTCGCACCCGGCTCCGATCCGATGCTCGGGCTATCCGCCGGCACGGGCATAGACAAAGGCCAGGTCGATCGCATTCTGATGTCGCTTGTCCGCTCGGTCGCCTTTGAGGGTTTTTGCGCGCAGGCGCGGCTTGCGGGGTTCATGGACGAGTTCCTTTCCGGGATCTCCTACCTGCACAAGCGCAAGATCATGCGTTTCACCCAGCCCGGCACGGCGACGGCAACCCCCGCGCATTACGATCTCGTCTATCTGCGGGGCGGCACCAACCGGCTGGTGACCGCCTGGATTCCAATCGGCGATACACCGGTCGACATGGGCGGGCTCGTCTATCTTGAGGGATCGCATGCCCTCGGCATGCGTATGGAAGAGGAGCTTTACAGGAAGAGCCTCGACCTGTCTGCAGAGGAAAGGATCAGTGCATTCAACCGCAACATGACCGAGGGCGGCTGGGTTTCGAAGGACCTCCCCGAGATGGCGGAGCGCTTCAATACGCGCTGGCTGGTCGCCGACTACGAGGCCGGCGACGTCGTGTTGCACAGTCCTTATATGATCCACGCCTCGACCACGAACCAAAGCGCCTCGAACCGGATCAGGCTATCGACGGACATCCGCTATCAGAACGTCGATGACGAGATCGACGCGCGGTGGGGCAATCATTGGAGCCTGGGGGACATGCTTTAGGGCGCGGCCCGGAGCCGCGCCTTTTGGTGGTTCAGTGGGCGCCTTGCTTTTTCCGCTGGCGAGCATTGCGGGCGACCATGTTGAGCACCTCCACCAACGCCGAGAAGGCCATCGCGGCGTAGACGTAGCCCTTCGGCACGTGGAAGCCCATGCCCTCGGCGATCAGCGTCGTGCCGATCATCATCAGGAACGCAAGGGCCAGCATGACGATGGTTGGGTTCTTCTCGATGAAATTCGCAAGCGGCGTGGCGGCGACCAGCATCACGGTCACTGCCGCAATCACGGCGACGACCATGATCGGCAAATGCGGTGTCATGCCGACGGCGGTGATGATGCTGTCGACCGAGAAGACGAGGTCCAGCAGCAGGATCTGACCAATGGCGGCAGCAAAGCCGGCCGTCGCCGCCGTGCCAATGAAATCCTCGTTGTGATCGATCGGATCGACGTTGTGGTGAATTTCCTTCGTCGCCTTCCACAGCAGGAAGAGACCGCCGGCGATGAGGATGATGTCCTTCCAGGAGAAGCCGTGGCCGAACAGTTCGAAGATCGGTGTCGTCAGCTTCACGATCCAGGCAATGGTGCCAAGGAGGGCAAGTCGCATCACGAGGGCGAGGCCAATGCCCACCTTGCGTGCTTTCTCGCGATGCTCGGGCGGCAGCTTGTTGGTGAGAATAGAAATGAAGATGAGGTTGTCGATCCCGAGGACCACTTCCATCACCACGAGGGTGACGAGGGCCACCCAGGCGGCCGGGTCCTGAACGAGCATCATGATGTCTTGCATTGGCGGATATCCCCTTGCGCCACATAGTTTGACGCTCGCAATGTACGGACGCAGCCTGCCTTGGCAAGCGCGCAAGGGATATACGAAAGCCAGACGACTTTTATTCCTTGATGGGAATCCAGATTTCCGTCAGGCCCATGCCGGTATAGGGGTCGAAGCGCTCGTCATAGCGCTCGAACATGTCGGGCATGTTGCCGAATTGAATGCCGGAGTTCGGCATCCAGTTCCCGAAAATCTGATGCATCGTTGCGGGAATGCCAGAGACATGGCCGCGATGAGCAAAGACCGCGTAGCGCTGGCCGGGTATCTTTAGCGTGGTAAAGCCGTCCGGCAGGTCGCTGCTGTCACCGATTGCCACTGCCGCCATGTAGCGGAACGTCTCTGCCTCGCCCTCGATATGCGTGCAGACGCCATAGGCGACATTGCCGATCTGGCCGGGAATGTTGCCGAAATGAACATTGAATTTTTGCCATAGTGAGGGGATCGCGGCGTTGCCACCGTAGGGATATGTCTCCTGCAAACCGGCGAAGAGCATCGGCGGCAGGGTTTCGAAGCGCGGCGGTTCGAGTTCGGGAAGGCGGGCGGGGTCCATGCGGATCGGCTCCAGAAGTGCGAGGTTGCGCGTGTGCCCCTGCTTGCGGACGGCCTCAGGGGTTAAACCGAACTGATCGCGAAAGGCACGGGTGAATGCCTCGTGCGAGCCGTAACCCGCGTCGAGAGCAACCTCGAGAATGTTGGCCGGTTGATCGAGCAGCGTCCGTGCCGCACCGCTCAGGCGGCGGGCGCGAATATAGCTGCTGATCGAATGCCCGGTGACGAGCCCGAAGACGCGCGAAAGGTGGTAGCGCGAAAGCCCGGCAACGTCCGAAATCTCTTGCAGAGTGATGTCGTTGCCGAAATGACTTTCGATAAACCAGATCGCTCGTCCGATGGCGCTCATTCCTTCTCCCTTGGCTGCACGCCTTTCATAGCGAAGGGCAGCAGGTCGCGTTTGATCCCGGTTGCGGAATTCTGGCGCGGACGGAGGAAGAAATCAAAGGGCGGGTTCAGGACTGCTTCTTGGCGCCGTAGGCTGCCGTGAAGACGCGGATGGCGCCATTGACCACGCGATCCATCTCCTCGCGCGGAGGAGGGGCGTCCATGTCGCCGAACAGGCGCAGCTTGAAGAAACTTCCACCGCAGAGTTCCAGGAACTGCCGGGCGGCAAGCTCGATGTCGTCGATCTCGAAACGGCCCGCCTCGACCTGGCTCGTCAGGAAATCCTTCAACACCGTCCGGATGTTCTCCGGGCCGGTGAAAAAGCGCTGACAGAGGTGCGGCATGCGGTCGCGTACACCGATGACCGTGCGCATTGCATTGATGACCTTATCCTCGGTCAGGTGGCTGACAAAGGTCATGCCGAAGTCGTGCAACGCGACGTCGGGATCATTGGATTCCTTGAGAGTATTGCGCACGCTGGCGACAAAAGCCGCTCGCTCGCTCTCCATCATCGCGGTGAAGAGCTCTTCCTTGTTGGCGAAGTAGACGTAGAGCGTTCCCTTTGAAACTCCGGCCTCGCGCGTTACATCGTTCATGCTCGCGGCATCGAAGCCAAGCTTCATGAAAACGCGTCGGGCGCCGTCGAGAATTTGTTTGCGCTTGGCAGGGTCCTCGCCTGCGGCCCATCGGCCGCCAGTCGCCGGAGAGTCGTCCACGCGCGTATCGGAAAGCTCTGTCATCGCTCCTTAACCATATCCGCATCAGCGAATTTTTCGTTAATAAAACCGAACCAACCGGTTCGATATATCTTGATATGAATGGAAAAAGGTTCTATGTCAACCGAACCGAACCGAACCGAACCGAACCGTTCAGTTCGATTAAATTCACTCGATTTACCGGTAGCCGCCCATGTCGTCCAATCCAAAAGCCAATGTTGCCCGCATCGTCAGCGAGCCTGCTGATACCGAGGGCAAGGCTCAGGAAGCAGCAGTCCCCACCGCGGAAGCACCGCGCGCGCCGCAAGCTCCTGCTGAGACGCAGGCCGCTCCCGCGGAGAAGAAGAAAAAGCGCAGTCTCGCTCTGCCGATCATTGGCCTTGCGCTGCTCGCAGGCGCTGGCTGGTACGGCTACGATTGGTGGACGACGGGCCGTTTCCTGGTCTCGACCGATGACGCCTATATCGGAGGCGACATCGCGACGATCTCGCCGAAGGTCACAGGCTACGTCGCCAAGGTGAATGTCGTTGCCAACCAGAAAATCAAGGCAGGTGACCTCTTGGCATCGCTCGACGACGGCGACTACAAGCTCGCCCTCGATCAGGCGATGGCTTCCCTTGATACCGAAAAGCTCTCGCTGCAGCGCATCGACGCGCAGATCGCCGGTGGACAGGCAAGCCTTGATCAGGCCAAAGCCCAGAAGACTGCCTTGGAAGCCACTGTTCGCGGTGCACAGATCACGCAGACCCGTGCCGCAGAACTGCAATCCAAGTCTGTCGGCACCACCGCCAACCTCGACGCTGCGAACATCGCGCTCGATCAGGCAAAGGCGAACCTCATCGGTGGCGATGCCGCGATCGCGTCCGCGGAGGCAAACATCACGCTCCTGCAGGCGCAGCGCCGCGAAGCTGAGGGCACGATCCGCCAGCTCGAGCTTTCGCGCGACAAGGCTGCCCGTGACCTCTCCTTCACGGTTTTGAAGGCGCCTTATGACGGCGTTGTCGGCAACCGTTTCGTCCAGGAAGGCGATCTTGTGTCGCCCGGCCAGCGTCTGATGGCGCTCGTCCCGGTCCGCCAGCTCTTCATCGATGCGAATTTCAAGGAAACGCAGATCCAGCATTTGGTTCCGGGCTCGAAGGTTAACGTCCACGTGGATGCCTATGACGATCGCCCGATCGTCGGGACGGTCGAATCGATCTCGCCGGCATCCGGCTCCGTCTTCTCGCTGCTGCCCCCGGAAAATGCGACGGGCAACTTCACGAAGATTATCCAGCGCGTGCCGGTTCGCATCTCGCTGCCACAGGACGCCCTCGATAGCGGCCGCCTGCGTGCTGGCCTCAGCGTTGTCGTTGATGTCGACACGCGCACAGCGCCGGACGCCGCCAAGTAATATCGTCTGACGAGGTAGCCCCATGGCCGTGAGCGCAACAATTGGAACCGTTCCGGCCACTCCGGCTGCCACGGATCATATGGATCCCCGCAAGCTCATCGCGTTCTTCGCGATGGTGCTCGGCATGTTCATGTCGATCCTCGACATTCAGATCGTGTCGGCGTCGCTTGCCGAAATCCAGGCGGGCCTCAGCGCCGGTTCGGACGAGATCGGCTGGGTGCAGACATCTTACCTGATCGCTGAAGTCATCATGATTCCGCTGTCGGGCACGCTCGCACGCATCGTCTCGACGCGATATCTGTTTGCGGCCTCGGCTGCGGGGTTCACCATGGCGAGTGCGCTTTGTGCGACGGCGACCAACATCGACCAGATGATCGTCTACCGCGCCATTCAGGGCTTCATCGGCGGCGGCATGATCCCGTCGGTTTTTGCGGCCGCATTCACGATCTTCCCGCCCTCCAAGCGTAGCATCGTGTCGCCGATCATAGGCCTGATCGCCACGCTTGCACCGACGATCGGCCCGACCGTCGGCGGCTATCTCAGCCATGCCTTCTCCTGGCACTGGCTGTTTTTGGTCAATATCGTGCCCGGTATCATCGTGACGATCGTCACCTGGAACTTCATCGATTTCGACAAGCCGGAATTCTCGCTGATCAAGAAGTTCGATTGGTGGGGATTGCTCTCCATGGGCATGTTCCTCGGCGCGCTGGAATATGTACTGGAAGAAGGCAATTCGAACGACTGGTTCAACGACAGCCACATCACCATGGGTGCCGTCGCCTCGGCGATCGGTTGCGTCGTGTTCTTCTACCGGGCGTTCAAAGTGGACTTCCCGGTCGTCGATCTCAGGGCCTTCAGCAACCGAAACTTTGCCGTCGGCTCGCTGTTCTCCTTCGTCATGGGTATAGGCCTCTACGGACTGACCTATATCTATCCGCTCTATCTCGGGCGCATCCGAGGCTACGATTCGCTGATGATCGGCGAGACGATGTTCGTGTCGGGTCTCGCGATGTTTTTCACCGCGCCGATCGCCGGCAAGCTGTCGACCAAGATGGACCTAAGGCTGATGATGGTGCTGGGCTTCATAAGCTTTGCTGCCGGCACCTACATCATGACGGGCATGACCACGGACTGGGATTTCTACGAGCTGTTCATTCCGCAAATCCTGCGCGGTTTCGGGCTGATGATGTGCATGGTGCCGATCAACAATATCGCTCTCGGCACGATGCCGCCGGCGCGTATGCGCGGCGCATCCGGTCTCTTCAACCTGACGCGCAACCTCGGCGGCGCCGTGGGTCTTGCCGTGATCAACACCGTGCTGACGAACCGGCAGGACGTGCACTATCAGCGGATCCGCGAGGGTCTCGACTGGGGCAATCCGATGGCGCTCGATCAGATCAAGAACATGACGTCGAACTACGATGCCTATGGCATGGATGGGGCGGTGGTCGCGATCAAGCAGATGGTCGGTCTGGTAACGAAGCAGGCGATGGTGATGTCCTTCGCCGATATCTTTATGTTGCTGACCGTGCTGTTCCTCGCCATGATCGTCGGTATTGTGCTGATCGACAAACCCGCTCCGCAGGGCGGCGGCGGTGGCGGCGGCCACTGATTTCTCCGATGAATGCATTGTGACGCCGGCCTGGAAACCAAGCCGGCGTTGTTGCATTTTTCCTTCCACGCCATCGCCCATCACGCTTCAAGCCGTGAAAAATTACCGGCCGATCTTCGATAGAAAGATGTGTTTACAGATTTTGATTTACGTACATCAAATTTGGAGTTAAAGGTCTCGTCAGGAGGAGAGATGAGACCTACAGTTCACGATATCGCTGCTGCGGCAGGCGTCAGTCTGGCAACCGTCGACCGGGTTTTGAACCAGCGACCGGGCGTGCGCCACGTGACGCGCGAGAGGGTCGAGAATGCCATTCGCGAGATCGGTTACATCAGGGATGTCGCTGCTGCCAACCTCGCCAAGGGCCGCACTTATCCGCTCGTCTTCATCCTGCCGGCCAGCGACAATTCCTTCATGCACGGGCTGAACGCCGAGGTCCGTGCGGCCGCCGCGCGTTCGTCCGTGGAGCGAACGAATATTCGCACCCTCGAGGTGCCAGCCTTCGATCCGGGCGCGCTCGTTAAGGTTCTGGATGAGCTTAGCCAGGAGCGGCCTTCGGGAATCGCGCTTGTAGCCACCGATGCGCCTGAAGTGCGCGATGCCGTCGACCGGCTGGTGAAGGACGGCATTCCCGTCGTGACGCTGGTTTCGGATCTCACCGGCTCGCAGCGCCATCATTACGCCGGTGTCGACAATATTGCCGCCGGTCGCACGGCCGCGCGGCTGCTTGGGCGTTTCCTCGGCGGCGCCAGGGGCGAGATCGCGGTGCTCGCCGGCTCGATGTTGGTGCGTGACCATCGCGAACGCCTCGAGGGTTTCGCCGCCGTTATCGCGGCGGAGTTTCCGTCGCTCTCGATCCTGCCTGTCATCGAGGGCCGCGACGATCCGGAGATGGCCCATATGCTGGTGGCAGATGCGCTGTCGAAGAACAGCGGCATCATCGGCATCTACAGCCTCGGTGCCGGCAATCGCGGCCTGATCAAGGCGCTGAAGGAAAAGGCGGTCGATCGGTCGCTGACAGTCATCGCCCACGAGCTGACGGCGCACACGCGCGCCGCGCTCCTTGACGGAACGATTGACGCAATTCTGAACCAGGATGCGGGTCATGAGGTTCGCAGCGCCATCCGCGTCCTCAAGGCGAAGGCGGACGGACTTTCCGTGATCGACGCGCAGGAGCGCATCCGCCTCGACATATTCCTGAAAGACAATCTGCCGTAACGGCAAGGGGAGAAACACATGTATCTGGGTCTCGATCTCGGAACCTCCGGCGTCAAAGCCATGCTGATCGACGGCGATCAGAAGATCATCGGTTCGGCCAACGGCGCGCTCGATGTCTCGCGTCCGCGTTCCGGCTGGTCGGAGCAGGAGCCGTCGCACTGGATCCGTGCCACCGAAGAGGCCGTTGCCGGCCTGAAGGCAAAGCATCCGAAGGAACTCGCCGCCGTGAAGGGCATCGGCCTCTCCGGCCAGATGCACGGCGCGACGCTGCTCGATGCAAACGACAAGGTGCTGCGCCCCTGCATTCTCTGGAACGATACCCGCTCCTACGTCGAAGCCGCCGCGCTCGATTCCGATCCGCGGTTCCGCAAGCTGACCGGCAACATCGTTTTCCCCGGCTTTACCGCGCCGAAGCTTGCCTGGGTCGCCAAGCATGAGCCCGAAATCTTCGCCAAGGTCGGCAAGGTCCTGCTGCCGAAGGACTACCTGCGTCTCTGGCTGACCGGCGAGCACATCTCCGAAATGTCGGATTCGGCAGGCACCGCCTGGCTCGATACCGGCAAGCGCAAATGGTCATCGGAGCTTCTTGCAGTCACCGGCCTCGATGAAAAGCAGATGCCTCATCTGATCGAAGGCACGGAGCAGGGTGGCACGCTTCGCAGCGAGCTGGCCGGCAAGTGGGGTATGTCGGAAAGCGTCGTCGTTGCCGGCGGCGCAGGTGATAACGCAGCTTCGGCCTGCGGCATGGGTACGGTCAGCGATGGCGCTGCCTTCGTGTCGCTCGGGACCTCGGGCGTTCTTTTTGCCGCCAATGCCGCCTATCTGCCGAAGCCGGAAAGCGCCGTGCATGCCTTCTGCCACGCGCTCCCTGATACCTGGCACCAGATGGGCGTCATCCTGTCGGCGACGGATGCGCTGAACTGGCATTCCGGTGTCACCGGCAAGTCGGCGGCGGACCTGACCACCGAACTTGGCGAAACGCTGAAGGCGCCATCGGGTGCTACCTTCCTTCCCTATCTCTCGGGCGAGCGCACGCCGCACAACGACGCCGTCATTCGCGGGGCCTTCATCGGCCTCGAGCACGAGAGCAGCCGCGTGGTGCTGACCCAAGCCGTGCTGGAAGGCGTATCCTTCGCCATCCGCGACAATCTCGAAGCACTGCGCTCGGCTGGCACGGATATTTCCCGCGTCACCGCAATCGGCGGCGGCTCGCGCTCGCGCTACTGGCTGGCCTCGATCGCCACGACGCTCGGCGTGCCGGTCGACCTGCCGGCGGACGGCGACTTCGGCGCCGCTTTCGGCGCCGCGCGTCTCGGCCTGATCGCCGCGACCGGCGCCGATCCGGTTGCCGTCTGCACACCGCCGAAGACGGCCGGCACGATTGAGCCCGTCGCGGCTCTCAGCGGCGCCTACGAGGATGCCTACAAGCGTTACCGCGCTCTCTACCCGGCGATCAAGTCGCTGCAGCGCTGAACCCAGAACAACAATCTCAAACCCGAGGAGACACGAGATGAGCACCGGATTTTTCGGCGACATCCAGAAGATCAAGTATGAAGGCCCGGACAGCACCAATCCGCTGGCTTTCCGCCATTACGACAAGGACGAAGTCGTCCTCGGCAAACGCATGGAAGACCATCTGCGCTTTGCCGTTGCCTACTGGCACACCTTCACCTGGCCGGGCGGCGACCCCTTCGGCGGCCAGACCTTCCTGCGCCCATGGTTCGAAGACACGATGCAGGCTGCGAAGCTGAAGGCCGACGTCGCGTTTGAGTTCTTCTCGCTGCTTGGCGCTCCGTACTACTGCTTCCACGATGCCGACGTGCGTCCGGAAGGCAAGAACTTCGCCGAGAACACCAAGAACCTAAACGAGATCGTCGACTACTTCGCCGAGAAGCAGGCCGCGACCGGCACCAAGCTGCTCTGGGGCACGGCGAACCTCTTCTCCAACCGTCGCTTCATGTCGGGTGCCGCGACCAATCCAGATCCGGACGTTTTCGCCTTCTCCGCAGCGACGGTGAAGACCTGCATGGACGCCACGCAGAAGCTCGGCGGCGAAAACTACGTGCTGTGGGGCGGCCGCGAAGGTTACGAGACGCTGCTCAACACCGACCTGAAGCGCGAACTCGACCAACTCGGCCGCTTCCTCAACCTCGTCGTCGAATACAAGCACAAGATCGGCTACAAGGGCACGATCCTGATCGAGCCTAAGCCGCAGGAGCCGACCAAGCACCAGTACGACTACGACGTCGCGACCGTCTACGGCTTCCTGAAGAGGAACGGCCTCGAGAACGAAGTGAAGGTCAATATCGAGCAGGGCCACGCGATCCTCGCCGGCCATTCCTTCGAGCACGAGCTGGCGCTTGCCAACGCGCTCGGCATCTTCGGCTCGATCGACATGAACCGCAACGACTATCAGTCCGGCTGGGATACCGACCAGTTCCCGAACAATGTTCCGGAAATGGCACTGGCCTACTATCACGTTCTGGCCGGCGGCGGCTTCAAGACCGGTGGTACGAACTTCGATGCCAAGCTGCGTCGCCAGTCGCTGGACCCGGCAGATCTCCTGATCGGCCACGTCGGCGGCATGGATTGCTGCGCCCGCGGCCTGAAGGCCGCCGCCAAGATGATCGAGGACAAGGCGCTCTCCCAGCCGTTGGAAGACCGCTACGCCGGCTGGGGCACGGCGGAAGGCCAGAAGCTCATGCGCGGCGAATACTCGCTGGAGCAGATCGCCGAGTGGGTCGAAAGCAAGGACGTCAACCCGCAGCCGAAGTCCGGCAAGCAGGAACTGCTCGAAAACATCGTCAACCGTTACGTGTGATCGGCGGTTGATTGTGGAGGAGAGGGCCGGGGAGCGAAAGCTTCCCGGCTTTTTTACTTGGTCTGGTGTCGGGCGAGGTTCGACCTGCCCTACCTGGCTGCGGGACCGTGGAAAGAGGAGGCAATGTCATGACGAAGGCCGACCTTTGCGCCATCTACCGGGACCACATTGCCTGCCTGAACAAGCAAGACTGGTCGAGGCTGGGGCAGTTGTTCATCCTGATGTGCACGACAATGGCAGTTGGATCGGGGGGGCAGGTGGATCGGGGGGGCAGGTGGATCGGGGGGCAGGTGGATCGGGGGCAGGTGGATCGGGTTGTCGGGCTATCGCGAGATGAACTCGATCGCATGGAGCTTCACGATATCGTGGATATGCGACGGAGGCGGCCTTCAATCGAGCCTTCTCGCGTGGCTTCGGCACGCCGCCCGCGACATGGCGCGCAAAGGCGCAGACGAGCACGCGTGGTCAAGACTCTCGCGCCACCGCCCGCAGGTTACCGAAGCGGCCGGAAGCGGGAGAGCGATAGGAGGCGTTTAAAGGCAGCCGATGATGGTTGGCCACTTATGCCGACCGCGATGGGTGAGTCTGACTGGGGCGCCAATCTCGTTTGCGAGCACCCGCAGCGGTCGTTACAGAAATCGGCCGATCATCATGGCTTGCGCAGCACGCGCTGACGAGCGTAGACCGGTTTCCTGCTAACGGGAGGGCCGATACATGGGCGACAGCGAACGAGATTGGACTGCCCTCGTGCAGGCAGTCGCCGACAGCCCCAAGCGCGACAACAGCGCCTATCACAAAGCAATGGCCGAGGCGCGGCAGGCGTTTGATGTAGCCGAGGCGGCTCTTGGCGGGCCGGTCCAGGTCAAGACGAAAACGAAGATGAAGCGAAGCGGCGAATACGTCGTGAAATGGATGTTCAAGCGGGTGAAATGACTTGCCGACATTCGATCGGATGACCGAGGAGCGCTTGCCTAGAGATGGTCCGCGGACGTATTCTTAGCATTCGCGAGCCTGCTCCAGCGTGCAGCCGAGGTGAAAGGCCCGGCGAGAGGGAGGATATCATGAAAATCGCATCGATATTCGCAGTCGGTTGGATTGGATTCTGCGGGACCGCAGCCTTTGCCTTGGCACAGGATGCGCACGCAATATTCGCTCCCGGTGATGTCAAGTGGGTCGGGGCTCCCAAAACGCTTCCTGCCGGAGCCCAAGCGGCGGTCTTGTTCGGCAATCCCACCAAGAAAGGCTTGTTTGCCCTTCGGCTCAAATTGCCGCCGGGGTATGCGATCCCACCGCACACGCATCCTGGCTATGAAGTGGTCACGGTCATATCCGGGGCTGCCAAAATTGGCATGGGCAAAACCGCCGATCGGAGCGCCACGAAGGCACTGCCCGCGGGCAGTTTCTTTGCCTTGCCGCCGGGTACGGCGCATTTTGTTTACTTCGACGATGAGACTGTCGTCCAAATCAACACCAACGGCCCGTGGAGCATTAAGTACGTCAACCCGGCGGACGATCCTCAAAAGTCGCAATAGCCAATAGCCGTGCGGCACGAAGGCCAACCGCTCCCGCCGCCCCAAGCGCGGCGGGACGTCCATGTCGGTGTCGGGTGGCTAAAACATCTGCTACCGGTGTCAGCGCTTCGTCCATCGCCGCGACGGTGCGCCCACTGAGTTGCGCACCACAAGGTCCGGGCGCAGCAGGATTTCGGTCTCCGCCGGCTGGCCGTCGGACAGGAACTCCAAGAGAAGCGCCATGGCCTGCTTGCCGATTGCGGTTCGCGGCTGGCGGATGGTGGTGAGCGGCGGCGACATGAAGACGGCCTGTGGCACGTCGTCGAAGCCGGTCACGGAGAAGTCCTTCGGAATATCGTAGCCGCGGGCGCCGAGACCGATCATCACGCCGATCGCCGTCTGGTCGTTCACACACATGAAGGCCGTCGGCAGCGTGTCGCGCATGAACAGTTGCTCGACGGCGTGGCGGCCGCTTTCAAGCGTTCCGTCGCCTTCGAGCACGATGCGCTTGTCGGGCGCAACGCCTGCCGCATCGAGCCCCGCGTCATAACCCTCGCGACGTCTGGCGTAGGCCAAACGGGTGCGCGAATCGCCGATGAAGGCGATCTTGCGATGACCCTCGGCAAGCAGCAGGTCGACCGCCTTTCTGGCCCCCTCCACATCATCGACGCCGACATAGGGGATGCCGCCGTTGAAGACCGGCTCGAAGACGCCGACGCTTGGCGGCAGGCGGGCCGTCATTGTCTGATGGCCGAAGGGCAGAATGCCGGTAAAGAGAATCAGACCGGCGGCCTGGTTGGAATTCAGGAACTTCAGATATTCAAGGCCGCGCTGCGCATCATTCTGCGTATGGCCGATCAGAACACCGTAGCCATGGGCGCGCGCTTCGTTCTCGAGGCCGACGAGAATGTTGGAAAAATTCGGGTCGCCGATGTCTGGGGCCACCACGAGAATCATGTTCGACCGGCCAAGCCGCAGGCTCCGCGCCATGGCGTTGGTGGTGTAACCGGTGATGGCGATCGCCTGGTTGACCTTCAGCCGCGTCGAGTTGGCGACCTTCTCCGGCATGTGGATCGCCCGCGACACCGTCGCGATCGAAACCTCGGCGATCCGAGCGACGTCTTCTATGGTTGCGGGCGTGGAATTCGACACTGCGTCCTGCCTTGGGATGCCTTCGCCGCGACACTACACAGACTTGCCGAGAGGTCAAACGCCGGAGCCGGCAGATCTGTGTGTAACGATGATGTAAACCTTTACATGCGCCGTGTAAAGGTTTACATATGGCGTCCAGCGGATGGGAGCCGCAGGGAGGAAGCCAGTCAATGAGTGTGGATTCTGTCGACGCCGCGCCTGTGGTGTTGTCCGCGCGGCGCATCTGCAAGTCGTTCAGCGGCGTGCAAGTTCTCTTCAGTGTCAACTTCGATCTGCGCGCCGGCGAAATCCATGCTCTCATGGGCGAAAACGGCGCCGGCAAATCGACTTTGGTCAAGGTCATGTCCGGCTTCGAGCAGCCGAGTTCGGGGGAGATATTGCTCGACGGGGAGCCGGTCGTGCTGCCGGCCAACGGTGCGGCGGAAGCGCTCGGCATCGTTCTCATCCACCAGGAATTCAATCTCGCCGAACATCTGACCGTCACCGAGAGTCTCTACCTCGGTCGCGAAGTCACGCGTTTCGGCATCCTTCACCGCAAACACATGCGCGCCGAGACCCGCAAGGCGCTCGATCTTCTCGGTTCGCATGTCGACGAGAATGCCATAATCGGCACATTGTCGATCGCTGACAAGCAGATGGTTGAAATCGCCAAGGCAATCAGTCGCGATGCACGCGTCGTCATCATGGACGAGCCGACGGCCGTGCTGTCGCGCGAAGAGACGAACTTCCTGTTCCGGCAGGTGCGCAAGCTGCGCGACAAGGGGACGAGCTTCATCTTCGTATCGCATAAGCTCGACGAGGTGATGGAGATCACCGACCGGGTGACCGTGTTGCGCGATGGGCAGTGGGTCAAGACGGCGCCGACCGCGATGCTCGACGGCGAATCCATCGCCCAGCTGATGGTCGGGCGCGAGCTTTCAAGCCTCTATCCGACCAAGGTCGAGCCCAACGTCGACGAGGAAATCGTCCTCCGGGTCGAAGGGGTTTCGACGGGATACGTGCAGGATGCGAGCTTCGAGGTCCGCAAGGGTGAGATTATCGGATTTTCCGGCATGATCGGCTCCGGTCGCACGGAGCTGATGGAGGCGATCGCAGGGTTGCGCGTCCGCGCATCCGGCGAGGTCGTCATTCGCGGCGAGACCGTGCTTTCGGGCGATGTGCATGCCGCCAACCGCGCCGGGCTTGCCTACATGACGAAGGATCGCAAGTCGAAGGGTCTGCTCCTGCGTTCCGGCATGATGACCAATCTGACGCTTCAGTCGCTCGGCCAGCATTCGCTGCACGGCTATCTCAGCCCGAGCAGCGAGGCGAAGGCGCTTGCCACGGCGCGGCGACGTTTCGATATCCGCGTGCGCGACACCAATATCGTCGCCGGTCGCATGTCGGGTGGCAATCAGCAGAAGCTGCTGCTTGCCAAGGTCATGGAGACGGAGCCTGAGATCATCATCATCGACGAGCCGACACGCGGCATCGATGTCGGCACCAAGCAGCAGATCTATCATTTCATCTCGGCGCTGGCGCGCGACGGTCGATCCATCATCGTCGTCTCTTCGGAGATGCCTGAGGTGATCGGCCTCTGCACCCGGGTCGCCGTGATGCGCGAGGGGCGCATTGTCGGCGTGCTCGAGGGCGAAGAGATCTCTGAGCAGGAGATCATGCGCTATGCAGCCGGATTGAAGAAGAAAGCCGCCTGATGCTGGCGGAGAGGCGGCTGCGCTCAGCAGGCCGCGCAGGTATGATGCCCATCTAATTTGGGGCGGGAGGTCGGTTTGGAGATGAGTGTGAACGAGGAGACCAGGGAAATTAGGCGTCGCCCCTGGCGGGATATCGATCTGCGCGCGGTTGCGCCCTTTGCAGCCCTGATATTGCTCTTGATCGTGGGGGCGATGGTCAACCCGAACTTCATCGGCATCACGAACCTTGCAAATGTCGCGACGCGCTGTGCCTTCATCGCCATCATCGCTGTCGGCGCCACCTTCGTGATCTCGGCGGGGGATCTCGATCTTTCCGTTGGTTCGATGGTGGCTTTCGTCGCCAGCCTGATGATCCTGTTGATGAATTCCGGCGTGATTGCCGATCCGACGTTGATGCTGGTCGCCGCCGTCCTGTTTACGCTGGTTGCCGGCGCGCTCTGCGGGCTTGCCAATGGTCTGATTACCACCGTCGGCAGGATCGAGCCGTTTATCGCCACGCTCGGCACCATGGGTATCTATCGCGGCCTGACGACTTGGTTGTCGCAGGGCGGGGCGATTACGCTACGCTCGCCCGACATTCAGACGCTCTACCGTCCGGCCTATTTCGGCAGCATTCTCGGCGTGCCGGTGCCGATTGTCGTGATCCTGGCCGTGACGGCCGTTGCAGCCTTCATCCTCTACCGCACACGTTACGGTCGGCACGTCGTCGCCGTCGGCTCGAACAGCGATGTCGCGCGCTATTCCGGCATTGCAGTCAATCGCGTGCGCACCATCGCCTTCGTCATCCAGGGGCTCTGCGTGGCCATCGCCGTGCTGCTCTACGTGCCGCGCCTCGGCTCAACCTCGGCAACGACAGGTATTCTGTGGGAGCTACAGGCGATCACCGCCGTCGTCGTCGGCGGCACGGCGCTCAAGGGTGGTGCCGGCCGTGTCTGGGGTACGATCTGCGGCGCCTTCATTCTCGAGCTCGTCGGCAACATCATGCTGCTGTCGAACTTCATCAGCGAATATCTCATCGGTGCGATCCAGGGTGCGATCATCATCATCGCCATGCTGGTACAGCGCTCGCTGGTCCGCAAATCATAGCGGATCGGCTCCAGGAATTGGCCGGGATCACAGGGCGTCCGGTTGACGGGTAGGAAAAGTCCCTGACGTTTATTGGGAGGAAATAGAATGCGCAAACTCATGTTGGGTCTTGCGGTTGCGGCCGTCACGCTGGCGGGTACCGCATACGCACAGGACAAGAAGTTCACCATCGGCGTGTCCATTCCGGCCGCCGACCATGGCTGGACCTCAGGCGTCGTGTTCCATGCCGAACGCATCGCCAAGAAGCTGATGGAAGAGCATCCGGGTCTGAATGTCATCGTTAAGACCTCGCCGGACGCTGCCAGCCAGGCCAACGCCGTACAAGATCTTGACACGCAGGGCATCGATGCACTCGTCATCCTGCCGTCGGATCCCGATCCGCTCGTCAACGCCATCAAGGAAGTCAAGGCCAAGGGCAAGTACGTCGCGCTTGTCGACCGCGCGCCATCGACCAACGATGACTCCGTCCGCGACCTTTACGTTGCTGGCAACAATCCGGCGCTCGGTGAAGTCGCCGGCAAGTACATCGCTTCTCAGACGCCGGACGCCGAAGTGGTCATCATCCGCGGTCTGCCGATCCCGATCGATCAGCAGCGCCAGGACGGCTTCGACAAGGGCATTGCCGGCTCCAAGGTCAAGGTTCTCGACCGCCAGTACGGCAACTGGAACCGCGACGATGCCTTCAAGGTCATGCAGGACTACCTGACGAAGTATCCGAAGATCGACGTGGTCTGGTGCCAGGATGACGACATGGCTGTCGGCGTGCTGCAGGCGATCGAGCAGGCCAAGCGTACCGACATCAAGTATGTCGTCGCCGGCGCCGGCTCCAAGGACATGGTCAAGAAGGTCATGGACGGTGACAAGATGATCCCGGTCGACGTTCTCTACCCACCGGCAATGGTCGGCACGGCAATGGAACTGACGGCCGCTGGTCTCTACGACCAGGTGCCGGTTCGCGGCACCTTCGTCCTCGACGCGACGCTCGTCACGAAGGACAACGCCAAGGACTTCTACTTCCCGGATTCTCCGTTCTGATCTGAAAAGCCTAGTGCGGCGCCCGTTCGACAGGACGGGCGCCTTTCTTTGATGGTGTCGCTTGCTAGCCGGGTAGGCCGGCGCTGGCGAGATCGGCGATGAAGCGGTCGATGAAGGTTTCGGTCATCACCGGATTGTCGCCGAAATAGAATTCCCGCCGGGCGTCGGCGCAGTTCATTCCCGGCCGGAAACGATGAAGCCTGAAAATCGCTTCTCTAGCCTCGTCCGTTTCGCCTTGCCTTCCGAGGATCGCAACCAGAACGATCGCCGGCCAGAAGGTGGCATTCGGTGAGCGGAGCGATGCGCGCGCTGCCTTGGCCGCTTCCGCCATGTCGCCCAATTGATAGTTCGCGATGGCGAGAACGTTATGGAAGGTCCAAAGATGCGGATCGCGAGGACTGAGCCGGAACGCTTCCTTGATCTCGGCAATGCCTTCGGCGGGCCGCTCGACGTAGCAAAGGACTTGGCCGAGCGCGAAGTGAGCTTGCGCGAAACTCTGATCCAGTTGCAAGGCGTTATGCAGATGCGCAATTCCCGCCTCCGTCGCCCCATCAAGCGCAAGCGCTCTGCCCAAGGCGAGGTGCGCGGCGGGTTCCTTCTGGTCCAGTCCGATCGCCCGTTCGGCAAGCTCGATCGCCTCGCAGATGCGCTCACCCCGCTCGTCAAGCGGGCCGTACCAGCCGAGCTGAATGTGAACGTAGGCCAGGCGGGCCTTTGCCTGCGCGAACGTCGGATCAATACTGATCGCCTGTTCGAAAAGCGCCTTCGCGGTCTTCAGTTCGTCAAGCGTGAATCGGTAGAGATGCCAGAGACCCTTCAGGTAAATCTCCCAGGCATCCATGTCGAGCACGGCGCGGCCGCGAAGAGCGGCGAACTCGATGGAGCCCAGTTCCGGCTCGATCGTTCCGGTGATTTCGGAGGCGAGCTGGTCCTGAACCTCGAAGATATCCGCCAGCGTCCGGTCGTAGCGTTCCGCCCAGAGCAGCGTGCCATCCGTGCCGCTCAGCAATTGCGCGGTGATGCGAACGCGATTGGCGGCGCGGCGCACGCTGCCTTCGAGCACGTACTTGACACCAAGATCCTCGGCAACCTGTTGTGCATTGGCCTTCCGACCCTTGTAGCTGAAGGACGAATTGCGGGCGGCGACCAGCAGCCAGCGACAGCGCGCCAGCGTGGCGATCAGCTCGTCCGTGAAGCCGTCCGAGAAATGCTCCTGTTCCTCGATGCTCGACATGTTGCTGAAGGGCAGCACGGCAATCGAGGGGCGATTGCGCACGGGCCACGCGGCTTCTTCCTTCCAGTCGGACGGCGGTGGCCGCTGTTCATCATCCTCCGGCATCCAACGCCAGACACGGATCGGTCGCTCGATGTT
This sequence comes from Rhizobium favelukesii, assembly GCF_000577275.2. Lineage (NCBI taxonomy): Bacteria > Pseudomonadati > Pseudomonadota > Alphaproteobacteria > Hyphomicrobiales > Rhizobiaceae > Rhizobium > Rhizobium favelukesii. Next base: position 3,618,843 of record NZ_HG916852.1, on the reverse strand, counting down.
CTTGAGCCTGCGGTTGCCGAAATCGATTGCCCTGAAGTCAACCTTCGACCGGATCTGGTCATTGACCTGCTGGGAGACGCAGATTCCACCTGGAGGCGCCAGAGCCTGCAGGCTTGCGGCGACGTTCACGCCGTCGCCGAAGATGTCGTCGTCCTCGACGAGCACGTCGTCGACATGGATGCCGATCCGCCACACCATGCGTCGATCCGGCTCGATGGCCTCGTTGCGCTGAAGCAATGCTGTTTGAATTTCCATGGCGCAGCCGATAGCATCGACGACACTTGCAAATTCCGCCAGTGTGCCGTCGCCGACAAACTTGACGACCCGTCCGTGATGCCTGCCGATGCTTGGCACGATGACTTCGCTGTTGTGCGCTTTCAGGTTCGCGAACGTGCCGGTTTCGTCAAGGCCCATCAGCCGGGAAAAGCCGACAACATCCGCATCCAAGATTGCTGCCAGACGCCGCGTCATGCGCCAACCTCCTGGTCCAAAGACAGTAGCACGGCACGGCGCGATGTCTACCGCCGCAAGACGCGGCAGGTGCTCGGATCGCAGCCAGGTGGTACAGTCGTGACGTGGTGGACAGGAGAAATGCGGTACGTACATCTTGCTGCCGGAGACAGGCCGTGATTAAGTCAGCCGCCTTTGATTTGCGCCCGTTGGGGCAAATTTGCAGTTTCGCCGAAATCGGCTTGCAGACTGCAAATCGCGTGCTAGAACACTGCCAGAAACGTTTACGGTCATCTTTTAGGGAGGAATTGACATGAAAACGATCAAGGGTCCGGGCCTTTTCCTTGGACAGTTCGCGGGCGATGCCGCGCCGTTCAACTCGTGGGATTCGATCACCAAATGGGCGGCCGACATCGGCTACAAGGGCGTGCAGGTTCCGACCTGGGCGGGCCAGTTGATCGACCTCAAGAAGGCGGCTTCCTCGAAGGATTATTGCGACGAGTTCGCTGGCAAGGCGCGCGAAAACGGCGTCGAAGTTACCGAGCTTTCCACCCACCTTCAGGGCCAGCTCGTGGCCGTTCATCCGGCCTATGACGAAGCCTTCGACGGCTTTGCCGCACCTGAGGTGCGCGGCAATCCGAAGGCGCGCCAGGAATGGGCTGTCGAACAGGTGAAGATGGCGCTGACGGCCTCGAAGCATCTCGGCATCAAGGCGCACGCGACCTTCTCCGGCGCGCTTGCCTGGCCGTTCGTCTATCCGTGGCCGCAGCGCCCTGCCGGCCTCGTCGAAACCGCGTTCGACGAGCTTGCCCGCCGCTGGAAGCCGATCCTCGACCATGCCGACGAGAACGGCGTCGACGTCTGCTACGAAATCCATCCCGGGGAAGACCTGCACGACGGCATCACCTACGAGATGTTCCTGGAGCGCGTCGGCAACCATCCGCGCGCCAACATGCTCTACGATCCGTCGCACTACGTCCTGCAGTGCCTCGACTATCTCGACAACATCGACATCTACAAAGACCGCATCAAGATGTTCCACGTCAAGGACGCGGAGTTCAACCCGACCGGCCGGCAGGGCGTTTATGGCGGTTACCAGGGCTGGGTCGAACGTGCCGGTCGCTTCCGTTCGCTCGGCGACGGTCAGGTCGATTTCGGCGCGGTCTTCTCGAAGATGACGGCCAACAACTTCGACGGCTGGGCCGTGGTCGAGTGGGAATGCGCGCTGAAGCATCCTGAGGACGGCGCGCGCGAAGGCGCCGAGTTCGTCAAGGCGCACATCATCCGCGTTACGGAAAAGGCGTTTGACGATTTTGCATCGGGCGGTACGGACCAGGCGGCCAACCGCCGCATGCTCGGTCTCTGAGACACCCGCCCTTGTTAACGGGAAGGGCTGATTGGAACGCAGCAGGAAGGGGTCATCCCTTCCCAGCCCCGCCCCCCACGCATTTCAGGAGGAACCAATGGCAATTGAAGCATCTACAGAACCGGCGCGCGAACCGCGTATCCGCCTCGGCATGGTCGGCGGCGGCGCGGGCGCATTCATTGGAGCGGTCCATCGCATCGCTGCCCGCATCGACGACCAGTACGATCTGATCGCCGGCGCGCTGTCGTCGACGCCGGAAAAGGCGATGGCGTCGGGCCGCGACCTCGGCCTCGATCCGTCGCGCACCTATTCGAGCTACCGCGAGATGGCGATCCGCGAAGCGAAGCTGAAGAACGGCATTGAGGCCGTCTCGATCGTCACGCCGAACCACGTGCACTACGATGCCGCCAAGGAATTCCTGCGTCGTGGCATCCACGTCATCTGCGACAAGCCGCTGACATCGAACCTTGCCGACGCCAAGAAGCTGAAGAAGGTCGCCGACGAGAGCGGTGCGCTCTTCATCCTGACCCATAACTATACCGGCTACCCGATGGTCCGTCAGGCCCGCGAGATGATCGCCAACGGCGAGCTCGGCGATATCCGCATCGTCCAGGCCGAATATCCGCAGGACTGGCTGACGGAAGCCGTGGAGCAGACTGGCGCCAAGCAGGCCGTCTGGCGCACCGACCCGGCACAGTCGGGAGCGGGCGGCTCGACCGGTGACATCGGCACGCATGCCTATAACCTCGCATCCTTCGTTTCCGGCCTCGAACTCGACAGCCTCGCCGCCGATCTCGACAGCTTCGTCGAAGGTCGTCGCCTCGACGACAACGCCCATGTGATGCTGCGCTTCAAGGCGAAGGGCAACGAAAAGGCGGCCAAGGGCATGCTCTGGTGCAGCCAAGTGGCGCCCGGTCATGAAAACGGCCTGAAGGTCCGCGTCTACGGCACCAAGGGTGGCTTGGAGTGGGTACAGGCGGATCCGAACTATCTCTGGTTCACGCCGTTCGGTGAGCAAAAGCGTTTGATCACCCGCAACGGTGCCGGTTCCGGCCCGGCCGCTGCCCGCGTTTCACGCATTCCCTCCGGTCATCCGGAAGGTTACCTTGAAGCCTTTGCGACGATCTACACGGAAGCCGCCCATGCCATCAACGCCCACAAGAAAGGCAAGGCCGTGGACAAGGCCGTCATTTACCCGACCGTCGATGACGGCGTGAAGGGCGTTGCCTTCGTTGAGGCCTGCGTGGCGTCCTCGAAGAAGAACGGTGGCTGGGTCAAGGTCTGACCCGCAATCCGCCAGACTGAATGATACAGCTATTGAGCGCGCCTCTTACAATATTAGGAAGTGCGCTCATTGTCGTTTAACAATGCTGGCAGAAATAAGCGCAACCAGATGGCGAGGCGTCCGATGAAATCTTCTGCTAGAGGTCTCACCTGCGCATTCGCGCTCGCCGCCTTTCCGGCGTTGTCGCAGGAAGTCCCCAATCGCATGCCGAACTTCTATGCCGGCCAGCGTGTCCCCGGCACGGTGAACGTGCAGACGACGGTCTCCCTGTCGGTGCCGGTCGAGGCCGGGCAGGAAACTGGCGAGCAGATCAAGGCCGCCCAGAAAGGGTTCTATCTGATGGCGGGCGGGCAGTGCGATCTCATTTTGCAGACGCTGGCGCAGAGCTGCCAGATCACCAATCTCACGAGCAGCGCGGATCTCAATCGCGGTTCGCGAAACGACATCGTCGTGCGGGGCACCGTGACGATGGCGGTGAAGCTCAAGGATAGCCAAGAGAAGCCGTAACCGCTCCTCGGCATTGTGGTCGAAGCGGCAGATTTGCCGCCTTGAGCCGACCGCATATTAGGCAGCGGCCTGCTGGCGCTTGGTCAGCGCATCGATGCTCAAACGGCCGCCGGCGGGTCTGTGTCGTGAAACGAGCCATTCAGGGTCGGTTGCTTCACATGCGATTCCTGACCGTCGTCACAACCGGACTTGCGCTGATCGCCCCTGCCGCGCACCTCTTTGTGCTCCGGAACAA